>CAWUMT010000073.1:0-6605 GCA_963923735.1 uncultured Acidimicrobiales bacterium | reverse complement strand
AAGGTGCGGTGATGGTCAAGGAAGTCGAGAACGCCTCGGGTTCTATGGGCCTCAACGCATCGACCGGCGAACTCGTCGACCTGGTCAAGGCCGGCGTCATCGACCCGGCCAAGGTCACCCGCTCGGCGCTGCAGAACGCGGCGTCGATCGCAGCTCTGCTGCTGACCACTGAGGCCCTCGTGGCCGACAAGCCCGATGAGGCTGGCGACGCTGCTGCGGCAGCGGCAGCCATGGCCGGCATGGGTGGCATGGGCGGCATGATGTAAGACCCCGTTCGACCCGCGGCATCGCCACGGGAGCACCCGAACGAGTCTCGAAGTCCCGGCTGGAGCGATCCGGCCGGGACTTCGTGCATTCTGGAGTTAATGGTGCGAGGTCCCCAGGTCGGTGCGTAACTCACCGGTACGCTCGCGCCATGGTGCTTCCTGCGATCCTCAGTGTCCTGTTCGGCATCCTGACCTTGGGCGCGATCTCCGTCGCTGTTCGAGCGCGGAAGGCGGGCGACGTTGCCAAGGAGAAGACCTGGCGCACTGCCTCGACGGTGTCCGTGGCCCTCCTCGCTGTCTGTGTGGTCTGGTCCTCGCTGTCGCACTAGGACCCGCAGGGAGGGGGGAGGTCCTAAGTTGGTCCGATGGACCTGGCGCCGAACTCCGATTCGTTCCCCAGGCCCGAAGGTGCCAAGCCCGGAGAGTCGGCGCCATGGGCACACCTCTCGAACACGGCACGAACAGAGCTCGACCTCGATGTCGTCCTCGAGCGAATCCTCGCCGTCGAGTTCCCCGAGCATCCCGACCCACTTCCCTGGGCCGAGGGCGAAGATCTCACCAACCTCGAGCTCGCCCTCGAAGCCCACAACCTGCGTGACGCCGCGGTGCTCGTGGCCTTCTATGAGGTGGACGGTGTGGTCCACGTCGTGCTCACTCGTCGATCTGAACACCTTCGCTCCCACTCCGGGCAGGTCTCGTTCCCCGGCGGAAGGATCGATCCTGGCGAGACGGCGGTGGCCGCAGCCCTGCGCGAGGCGCACGAGGAGGTGGGTCTCGACCCCGAGGTCGTCGAGGTGCTCGGCTTGGGCCAACGCGTGGCCATCCTGGGTGGAGGCTCCATCGTCCAGCCCGTCTTCGCTCGCCTGCGCGAGGCACCGACGCTCTTCGCCAGCCCAGATGAAGTGACAGAGATCTTCCACGTGCCACTTTCGGCACTGCTAGCGGACGGGGCCTACCGCGAGGATCGCTGGCCGGGGGGAGGCATGGGCTCATGGATGCCGCCTGACTCGCACTTCAGGATCTGCTTCCTCACCTTCGACGAGGCCAACACGGTCTGGGGCGTGACCGGATGGATGCTGCGCAACTACCTGTGTGACGCACTGGGGATCTCGCGCGCATGACGAGCCCGTCTCATGGCACCGTGCCGCGGCCCGAGCAGTGGTGGTCCGGGGAGGCCGCGCCGTGGGCGGCACTCGAGCCACAGCGCCTCGAGGGCATCAGTCTGGATCGCGTGGCCGCTGCGCTGGCCCGAAGGGGTCTCGAGGGGGTGCCCGCAGAACCGCTCGAGGTCGACGGGTGGCGCGCCGCGGTGGCAGACGGGCCTGCGGCGGCCCCGTCTTCTCGTCATTCGGCCGTGCTCATCGCCCTGTTCGAGGAGGCAGGGGAGTCTCGGGTCATCCTCACCCGGCGGGCGGAGCACCTGCGCACCCATTCGTCTCAGGTCTCGTTTCCCGGTGGTCGGATCGACCCGGGAGAGACCCCGCTGGACGCGGCCCTGCGCGAAGCCCACGAAGAGGTCGCCCTCGACCCGGCGCTGGCCCGTCCGCTTGGTCACCTGCCCTCGGTGGTCACGATGGTCTCGGGTTCGCTGATCCAACCAATCGTGGTGGCGCTCGAGCGGCGACCGGACCTGATGGCGAACCCGGGTGAGGTCGCTCGGGTCTTCGACGTGGCCCTGGCCGATCTGGTGGCGTTCGAGGCCTTCAGCGAGGAGCTCTGGGTGCTCGAGGGGATCGTGCCCGGTGGGGCTGAAGGGGTGCCCATGTGGTTCTTCGACGTGGCTGATGAGCTGATCTGGGGTGCGACGGGCCGTCTGTTGGTCGACCTGCTCTCGACGGTCCTCGACCTCGAGCCGACCAGAGGATTTCGCGTCTGAGGCCGCCCGAAGGGTCGGCTGGGCCGAGTAGGATTGTTTATCGCCGGAGGGTCGGCCCGGCGACTTGCGGAGATATTCAGCGAGGCGCACGGAGGAGCCCCTGCTATGGCAGACGTGGAGATTGGCATCTACAAATCAGGTCGCAAGGCCTATGGGTTTGACGACATCGCGATCGTCCCCTCGAGGCGGACTCGCGACCCAGAGGATGTCGACATCTCCTGGCAGCTCGACGCCTTCAAGTTCGGGCTTCCGCTGCTCGGCTCGGCGATGGACGGAGTGATCTCACCCCGCACCGCAATCGAGATCGGTCGTCTCGGCGGCCTCGGCGTGCTGAACCTCGAGGGACTCTGGACTCGCTACGAGGACCCGCTCCCGTTGTTCGATGAGATCCGTGGTCTCGATGACGAGAAGGCCACCGGTCGCATGCAGGAGATGTACCAGGAGCCGATCAAGCTCGAGCTGGTCACCCAGCGCATCAAGGAGCTCAAGGACGCCGGCGTCACCGCAGGCGCCTCGGTCACCCCGCAGCGCACCGAGTTCATGGCCAAGGCGATCGCAGAGGCCGAGCTCGACATCCTCGTGATCCAGGGCACCGTGGTCTCCGCCGAGCACGTGTCCAAGACCGTTGAGCCGCTCAACCTCAAGCGTTTCATCCGCGAGTTCGACATTCCCACCATCGTGGGTGGCTGTGCGTCGTACCAGGCAGGTCTGCACCTCATGCGCACCGGTGCCGTCGGCATCCTTGTCGGCGTGGGCCCGGGCAACGCCTGCACCACGCGTGGCGTCCTCGGCCTCGGCGTGCCGCAGGCCACCGCCATCGCGGACGTAGCCGGTGCGCGGATGCGTCACCTCGATGAGACCGGCGTCTACGTGCACGTCATCGCAGACGGTGGCATGTCCAAGGGCGGTGACATCGCCAAGGCCATCGCCTGTGGCGCCGATGCCGTGATGATCGGCTCACCGTTGTCCTCGGCCACCGAGGCACCGGCTCCCGGCTTCCACTGGGGCATGGCCACCTTCCACCCGACCCTGCCGCGAGGCACCCGGGTGCGCACTCAGGTGCGCGGCACGCTCGAGGAGATCCTGCTCGGCCCCGCCCACCAGAACGACGGTCGCATGAACCTCTTCGGCGCCCTTCGCACCTCGATGGCCACCTGTGGCTTCGAGACGGCCAAGGAGTTCCAGAAGGCCGAGCTCATGGTGGCACCCGCACTGCAGACTGAGGGCAAGGAGCTCCAGAAGTCGCAGCGCGTGGGCATGGGTCACTGAGGACCTGATCGGTGAGCCTTGTCGAGGGAACCGTTCTTGTCGTCGACCTCGGCGCGCAGTACGCGCAGCTGATCGCGCGGCGGGTCCGAGAGGCCCACTGCTACTCAGAGATCGTCCAGCACTCCATCACCGCGGCGGAGGTGGCGGCCAAGGCACCGGCGGCGATCATCCTCTCGGGTGGTCCCAAATCGGTCTACGAGGACCACTCCCCGCGGATCGACCCGGCCATCTACGAGCTCGGGATCCCGATGCTGGGCATCTGTTACGGCGCCCAGCTCATGGCCCAGGACCTGGGTGGCACCGTGACCGCCACCGGTCGTGGTGAGTACGGCCGCACCACGCTGAACCTTGGCGGTGCGTCGAAGATGTTCGATGCCTGGCCCACCGACTCGGTGGTCTGGATGTCCCATGGTGACTCGATCACCGAGGCTCCTCGAGGAGCCACCTGTCTGGCCACCACGCCTGAGGCACCGGTGGCGGCCTACGCAGACGACGAGGCTCGTCGCTACGGCGTGCAGTTCCACCCCGAGGTGGTCCACACCGAGCGCGGCCAGGAGCTCATCGCCCACTTCCTCCACGAGCTCGCCGGCGTGGCACCCACCTGGACCAACTCGTCGATCATCGAGGCCGAGGTGGCCAAGATCCGCGCTCAGGTCGGCACCGAGCGGGTGCTCTGTGCCCTGAGCGGTGGCGTTGACTCTGCAGTGGCCGCAGCCCTCGTCTACAAGGCGATCGGCACCCAGTTGGTCTGCGTGTTCGTCGACACCGGTCTGATGCGCGCCAATGAGGGCGCACAGATCGAGGAGGTCTTCCGGGACCAGTTCCACGTCGAGCTCATCCACGTGAAGGCCGCCGACCGATTCTTCGACGCACTTGAAGGCGTCACTGATCCGGAGCGCAAGCGCAAGATCATCGGCGAGCTCTTCATCCGCATCTTCGAAGAGACCGCACGCGACATCGCCAGCCACGAGGGCGCGCCGAGGTTCCTCGTGCAGGGCACGCTCTACCCTGACGTCATCGAGTCGGGCTCAGGCCACGCGGCGAACATCAAGAGCCACCACAACGTGGGCGGCCTGCCCGAGGACCTCGACTTCGAGCTCTGCGAGCCGCTGCGCTCACTGTTCAAGGACGAGGTGCGAGCGGTGGGCGAGGAGCTCGGCCTCTCCGAGAGCCTGGTCTGGCGCCAGCCATTTCCCGGGCCCGGCCTGGCCGTGCGCATCGTCGGCGAGGTCACCCGTGAGCGGGCCGAGATCCTGCGCAACGCGGACGCCGTGGTGGTCGAGGAGATCAAGAAGGCCGGCCTCTACCGAGAGCTCTGGCAGTCCTTCGCTGTGCTGCCAGCCGTGCGAACCGTCGGCGTCATGGGCGACGGTCGCACCTATGCGTACCCGATCGTGATCCGTGCGGTCACCAGCGATGACGCCATGACCGCAGACTGGGCTCGGCTGCCCTATGACCTGATCGAGACCATCGCCAATCGCCTCATCAACGAGGTCGATGGGGTGAACCGGGTCGCCCTCGACGTGACGTCGAAGCCGCCGGGCACCATCGAGTGGGAGTGAGCGACACCTTCGATTCCCTGCCGGGGCTTGGAGCGCTGCACACCTCTGAGCCGGCTCCGAGCCAGGCTCGGGACCCCGAATCCCTCACCCAGGGTCTGACCGATCCGCAGGCCGCGGCCGTCCGCCACCGAGGCGGCCCGCTGCTCATCGTGGCCGGAGCGGGTTCGGGAAAGACCCGGGTGCTCACCCGACGCATCGCCCACCTTCTGGCCACCGGCGACGCCCGGCCGCACGAGATCCTGGCCATCACCTTCACCAACAAGGCGGCCGACGAGATGCGCTCGCGCGTGGCCGACCTCGTAGGGGAGCGGGCCCGCACGATGTGGGTCTCGACCTTCCACTCGGCCTGTCTCAAAATCCTCCGGGCTAACGCCGATCGGTTGGGCTATGACCCGGGCTTCAGCGTCTATGACGACGCAGATTCGAAGCGCCTCATGGAGCTCATCATGGGTGAGCTCAACATCGACACGAAGAAGTTGCCCGTCCGCAACGTGGCCGGAGCGATCTCCGGAGCCAAGGCCGAGCTGCGCGATCCGGCCCGCTTCGCTGAGGAGATCTCCGCTTTCGATCTCTACGCCGAGCAGAAGGTGGCGGTCTATGAGCGCTACCAGGCACGTCTCAAGGCGGCCAACGCCATGGACTTCGACGATCTGCTCATGCAGACCGTGGTGCTCTTCGCCACCAACCCCGACGTGCTCGCCGCCTACCAGGACCGCTTCCGCTGGATCCTCGTGGACGAGTACCAGGACACCAACCGGGCCCAGAACGAGCTCGTGCTCCAGCTGGGTGCCAAGTACCGCAATGTCTGCGTGGTGGGTGACTCAGACCAGTCGATCTACCGGTTCCGCTCCGCCGACATCCGGAACATCCTCGACTTCGAGCGCACGTTCCCCGATGCGACCACGGTGGTGCTGAACCAGAATTTCCGTTCCACTCAGCGAATCCTTGACGCCGCCAATGCGGTGATCGCCAACAACACCGGTCGGCCGAAGAAGGAGCTGTTCACCACCAAGGGCGAGGGCGCCAAGATCCTCCGCTATCGCGCCGAGGACGAGCGCGACGAGGCCTCGTGGGTCGCCGCGCAGATCCACAAGCACCAGGTCTCCGGCGTGCGGTTGGACCAGATCGCCATCTTCTATCGGACCAATGCCCAATCCCGCTCGATCGAGCTCGGCCTCCAAGATGCGGGGGTGGCCTACAAGGTCATCGGCGGCACCCGCTACTTCGACCGCCGCGAGGTGCGAGACGCGCTGGCCTACCTGCGGGTGCTGGCCAATCCTTCCGACGAGGTCTCTGCCCGGCGGATCACCACCACCCCCAAGCGCGGGATCGGTGCGACCTCGTTGGCCAAGATCGCGCAGGCCTCTGCGGAGTCCGGTGTGCCGATGGCCGAGATGTTCGGGCACGAGATCTTGGGCTCAGTGATCTCGGGCAAGGCACTCAAGGGCTGTCGGGAGCTCGACGCGATCCTCTGCACCCTGCGCGAGGAGGCCGAGGCGCTGAGCACGCCCGAGCTGGTGGATCGGACCCTCGAGCTCTCGGGTCTCCGGGCCGAGCTTGAAGCCGAGGAGTCCCATGAGGCGCTCGGACGCCTCGAGAACCTGGCTGAGCTCGTGGGTGCGGCCGAGGGCC
>CAWUMT010000072.1:0-6612 GCA_963923735.1 uncultured Acidimicrobiales bacterium | reverse complement strand
ACCCAGAGCGCCGAAGCCGGCGATCGTGCCGTCCGAGACCGAGGCGATCGTCGAGGTGTGTCGGAAGGGCTCTCGAGCTGCAGGGTTCGACAGGTGGAGCTCGACGACGGGGCCGTCGAAGGCCGCGAGTGCGTCGTGGATGGCCCATGAGGTGTGGGTGAAGGCCCCTGCGTTGATCACGATGGCCACCGCCGAGGTGCGTGCCTCATGGATGGCCTCGATCAGCTCGCCTTCGTGATTCGACTGGACGTGACGAAGGCCAAGGTCATGGCGCGCCGCAGCGTGCTGAGCAGTGGCTACGTGGTCTGCCAGGGTCTCGGTGCCGTAGATGGCCGGCTCGCGCTCTCCCAACAGGTCGAGGTTGGGTCCGGAGACAAGCAGTACCTCGCGCTTGGGTCCACTCATCGCTTCGCTCCCATGTCCTCAAGCGTAGCGAGCACCACCCCGGGATCGACGCCTTCGACGGGTTCGACACCGTGAGGTCCGTCGAGCACGAAGGTCAGATCATGATGCGCCTTCTTGTCCCGGCCCATGGCGGCGATCAGCTCGGTTGCCTCGAGTCCCTCTGGGAGCGTGGCGTCGAGATCGAAGCGGGCGACCACGCTGCGGTGGGCCTCGACGCGATTCGCATCGATCCGCCCAAGCCGCTGGGCAAGGAGTGCGGCGAAGATGAGGCCGACAGCAACGGCCTCACCGTGCTTCATCTCGGTGACTCTCCCCGACTCACCTCGCGCCCGGCGGGCGAGTCCGGCAGCCTCGAGCGCATGGCCGAGGGTGTGGCCGTAGTTGAGGTTGGCCCGGATGCCCTTGAGCTCACGTTCGTCGGCGACGACGAAGGAGGCCTTGATGGCCGCACAGCGCGCCACCTGCTCTTCAAGGCTCAGGGTGCTGAACCCCTCGCCCGCTGCCTCCTCGCCGAGGAAGGCGTACTTGGCCATCTCCCCCCGCCCGCACGCCAGTTCGGCGGCCGGGAGACTCGAAAGAGTCTCGAGGTCACAGAGCACCTCGAGGGGCTGCCAGAACGCGCCGACGAGGTTCTTTCCCTCAGGGAGGTTCACGGCGGTCTTCCCGCCGATGGCCGCGTCGATCTGGCCCAGCAGCGAGGTCGAGATGGTGAGGTACCCGATGCCGCGGTGGTACGAAGCGGCCGCAAATCCCGCGACGTCGCTCACGAGGCCTCCCCCCACGCCGATCACGATGTCCTTGCGGGACAATCCGGCCCCCACCATCGAGCGAGTCAGTGACTCGATGGTGGCAAGCGACTTGTGGTCCTCGCCTTCTGGGATCTCGACGACCGTGGTCTCGAGACCAGTTTCGAGGCCCTCGAGCCAACCCGCAGCGCGGATCGGCGCCTGGGTGATCACCACACAGGAGCGCGCCTCGGGCGCGAGCCGAGCGATGGCTTGGCCAAGCTCGTGCCGGACTCCTTCGCCGACGACCACGTCATAGGACTGCGCCTCAAGAGCGACTGGAACGCGGATCATGCTGCCTCCCCAAGGATCTCGAGCAGCGCGCCCACGACCTGTCCGGGGGTGCGGTCGTCGACGACCACCACGAAGTCCGCCACCTCGACGTAGGCATCTCGTCGCTGGCGCGCCAGTTCGGTGAGCTTCTCCTCGGGGTTGCCGGCCAGCAGCGGACGGTTTCGGCCATCGCCCACCCGACGGGCAGCAACCGCAGGGCTGACGTCGAGCAGGATCACCGGATGGTGTGCGCTGAGCACACCGCGGCCCTCAGGCGTGGTGACCACGCCGCCGCCGGTGGCGACGACCGAGGGCGACAGGCTCCCGAGTTCGCCCCGGAGCGCGTCGAGTTCGAGGCCCCGGAAATGCGCTTCTCCCTGCTCGGAGAAGAGCTCTTGAACGCTTCTCCCTTCACTGGCGACCACGACGTCGTCAGTGTCGACGAAGGAATCACCAAGCGCGTTGGCCAAGAGTCGCCCGACGGAGGACTTCCCGGCTCCCATCAGGCCCACCAGCACCACGTGGCGGGGAGTCGTCACTCGCCCTGGGCGGCAGAGGGCGTCTCGCCCAGATGCGCCATGAACGCATCGTGATTCCGCACCATCTCGGCCACAGAGTCCCCACCGAACTTTCGGAGTGCCTCGGTCGCCAGCACGAGGGCCACCATGGCCTCGGCAACCACACCCATCGCCGGGACTGCGGTGACGTCGGTGCGCTCCTTGAACGAGACCGTGGTCTCGTGGCTCACGACGTCCACGGTCTCGAGAACCGGTCGGTTGAGCGTGGCCAATGGCTTCATGGCGGCACGAAGCGTGAGCAGGCCACCGGTAGTGATGCCGCCCTCCACGCCCCCCGCACGCGCCGTGCGGCGGACGAACCCGCCGGCGGCGTGGTCCTCGGCATCGAAGCTGATCGCATCATGAGCCACGGAACCGAGCATGCCCGCCTGAGCGAAGGCCGCACCCAGCTCGACACCCTTGACAGCCTGGATCGACATCACGGCCTGGGCCAGGAGTCCGTCGATCTTGCGGTCCCAGTGGACGTGGCTTCCAAGACCGAGCGGCACGCCGTAGGCCACGATCTCTGAGACTCCCCCGAGGGAGTCCCCCTGCTTGGCTGCCGCCTTGATGGCGGCCACCATGGCCGAGGCGGTGTCGGCATCGAGACACCGCACCTCATCAGCGTCGACCGCTTCGAGGTCACCTGGGCCGGGTCGATGCCCCTCGGGCACGATCACGTCACCGAGCTGGACAGTGTGCGAGAGCACCGTGCACCCGAGCTCGGCGAGCAGCACCTTGGCCAGAGCACCTGCAGCCACTCGAGCAGCAGTCTCTCGGGCCGAGGCACGCTCGAGGACGTCACGCGCATCGTCGAAGCCGTACTTCTGCATGCCGGCGAGATCCGCATGGCCTGGACGCGGCGTTGTGAGGACTGACTCGGGCGTCCCGGGTGCAGGATCCATCCGCTCGGTCCACTTCGGCCACTCGGTGTTCTTGATCTCGATCGCAAGCGGAGAACCGAGGGTCCGACCGTGGCGAACACCTGAGACCAGCGTCACCTCATCGACTTCGAAGCGCATCCGCGGGCCGCGACCGAATCCGAGGCGGCGTCGGGCGAGCTCGTCCTGGACGTCCTTGGCCGTGACGCGCAGCCCGGCGGGCAGGCCCTCGACGATGACGACGAGCGCCTGGCCATGTGATTCTCCGGCGGTCAGAAAGCGCAGCATTTCCGCCAATCCTACGTGAGCGGGCGGCTCACCCTTGAGATCAGTTGGTGTGGAAGGGGTTGGCCCCTGCGGCGTGGTCGGTGACGTCGATGACCTCGGTGATCTCAGGCAGGTTCTCCTTCAAGGAGACCTCGATCCCGTTCGAGAGCGTCATGCGGCTCATCGCACAGCCCTGGCAGCCGCCAGAGAGGGCCAGGTAGGCCACGCCGTTGGCCTCGTCCATGGCCACGAGGTCTGCCCGGCCGCCGTGGGAGGCGATCGATGGGTTCACATCGCGCTCGAGGACCTCGATGGCCCGCTGGGCCAATGCCCCCTCGAGCCCAAGAGCGACGATCTCCTCGGGGACCCCCGGGGCACGCTCCGCAGCGGAGGGAGCGTTGGGGTTCACCATCACGAGGCCGCCGCCTTGTTCGTTCGAGTACTCGAGGCGAGCACCGTTGAGGCGAGGCACGCTGCGCGAGGGGATCACGACATTGAGACCCTCATTGGCGTGGATCGTGTCGTCATCGGTGGCGTCGGCGAGTGCCTGGAAGTAGAGGTCGTAGGCGTACTTGCCCGCCTCGACGCCGCGCACGTCGATCCACAGCGCGAGCTCGGCGGTGCCGGCCTCGGCGCTCAGTGCGTCGAGGACGACCTGGCGCGCCTCATCGGTGATCTCGAGAACAGAAGTGTTGGTCGGAGTAGCCATGGGGCCCAGTCTACGGGTCGCACCGCAGGTTCTGCCCCCGCACTAGCGTCCTTGGCCGTGGCAAAGGCACCGAAAGACGCGCACGAGTGGGTCAGCTTCGAAGATGAGGAGGAACAGCGCACCTGGCGCTTCGACCTCACCTTCCTCGAGAGCCCCTGGACCTGCATCTTCGGTGCAGGCTGCCAGGGGGTGTTGACCGGCCCGACCCCCGAGCTGGTCCAGGGGTGCTGTTCTTACGGTGCCCACTTCGTCGACGAGGACGACGTGGCCCAGGTTCGACGTTCGATCCCCCGCCTCACCGCAGAGGATTGGCAGTTCATCGACGTCGCACCCGCCGAGCTTCTCGTCGAGAACGCAGAGGGCGACACGATCACCGTCCTCCACGACGACGCCTGCATCTTCTTGAACCGCCCCGGGTTCTCCGCTGGGCCGGGCTGTGCCTTCCACGTAGCCGCCCAGCGCGCCGGTGAGCACTTCAGCGCATGGAAGCCCGAGGTCTGCTGGCAGCTCCCGCTCCGCCGTGAAGATGAGGTCGGCGATGACGGGTGGGTGACCACCTCGATCGGCCAATGGGAACGTCGCCACTGGGGTGACGGTGGCGACGAGTTCGCCTGGTGGTGCACCGAGGCCCCCGAGGCCTTCAGCGGCACCAATCGCGTCCTCGACTCGATGAGCGACGAATTGATCGCCATTGTCGGCAAGCGCAACTACGACCGGTTGATGGCGTACGTCAACGATCGTGCGGAACGACTGACCAAGGGCGTGCCACTTGCGCACCCTGTGGTGCGCAAGGCCGCCAAGGATGCCGCCAAGAACTAGGCGGGACTAGACCGGCTCGTCGTCGAGCGGGTCGTGCTCGTCGCTAGCCGACGAGCTCGTTGAGCCAAGGATGCGGTCGTACGCGTCCTCCTCGGCCATGCACCATGAGGCGTGCGAGTCCTCGGGCTCCGCACCACACTCAGGGCACGTCCGTGCCTCTGAGCCGACAGAGCGCTTCAGGCTGCGCGCCTCTTCGAACCGGCGATGTCGACCCTTCTTCACGCCACGCTCCTCATCGTCCAGTGCGGCGACCTCGGGTCGACGAACCTGTCTGGCTGGGTTCGTCATCTTACCGGGGCCACCGCCACCCGTATCGGCCGGTACCATCGGGCCTCACCAGGCCTCAGGGCCGCACCGATCCGACCGAGGAGGCCCCATGGCTGAGCAGTTCGACCCCACCGCCATGGTGGAGCGATTCGCGGAACGAGCCCGGGCGGTCAAGGATCGGGGGATTCCCCCGATCGAAGGCCCCGAGCGCCAGGCCTTCGTGACTCGGGCCAACCAGGATTTCATGGACTACGCCATGCTGGCGGACGCCGACGTCGAGCTCGTCGACGGGATCCTCACCCTTCGCATCGACCTCAACCCGAAGGGCTGAAGCCTCGGTTCACGGGGTGGTGGTGGTTGAGCCCGCCAGATTCGGGACGATCACCTTCCCGCCAGTCACCGACTCGATTCTCAATCGTGCCTCGGTGAGTCCGACCAGTCCGTCCCGACGGTGCTGGGCGAACGCCGCCTGCTTGGCCGCATTGCCTACCGAGTTGTAGCAATCGTTCGCTGCCTCGCCGAGCGCGTTGTACGCCCCTCCGAGCAGCGTGGTGGTCTGGGCGTCAGGACTCGGCAGATTCTGATTGGCGGCCTGGACTTCGACGAGCAGGACCCCACAGACGGTGTGGACGACGGCAGGATCCTCGGTGTGCCCCACGAGTGCCGTCGCCTTGGCGACGTCCGATTGGATCTGGTCCGTCGAGGTGGCAAAACCCGTGCCGCTGACCCAGTTAGAGAGCTGCGTGGCCGGCGAGCCCTGCTGATCAGACGCGCACGCCGAAGCCAATACGCCAAAGCCCACGAGTGCGAGGAGGAGGATCGCCCTCCTCATCGAACGTGGAGCACGTGGTACGAACGCTTGCCCTTCCGAAGCAGCAGATACTGACCGTGGAGGAGGTCCTGATCTGAGATCGTGGCGTCGAGGCCGCTTCGCACGACATCGTTGACGTAGGCACCATTTTGTTCGATCGTCCGGCGCGCCTCGGCCTTCGACGCTGCCAGACCCACCTCGACGAGCACGTCGAGCAGCAGCGGGTTCGAGGCCAGGGTGCTGCGAGGGAACTCCGAGGATGGAACCTCCTCGAGGACCTCGGCGAGGGTCGCGGCGTCAAGGGACGCCACCGATCCTCCGAAGAGCGCAGCCGAGGCCTCCTCGGCCGCGCGGCGAGCCGACGCACCGTGGACGAGTTCGATGACCTCACCAGCCAGGGCGCGCTGGGCCGCTCGGCCCTGGGGGCGTTCGGCGACCTCGGCCTCGAGCGCGGCGATCTCCTCGAGCGAGAGGAAGGTGAAGAACTTGAGATAGGTCCCGACCACCTCGTCTTCGGCAGTCAGGAGGAATTGATAGAGCCCGTAGGGGCTCGTGCGCTTCGGGTCGAGCCACACCCGCTCGTTGCCGGCCTCGGACTTGCCGAACTTGGTCCCGTCCGCCTTGGTCACCAGTGGCGAGGTGAGCCCGAAGGCGTGGTCTCCCGAGCGGCGCTTGACCAGTTCGATGCCCATCGTGATGTTGCCCCACTGGTCCGAGCCACCGATCTGCAGGGTGCAGCCGTGCTCCTCGTTGAGCCGAGCGAAGTCGTAGGCCTGGAGGAGCATGTAGGAGAACTCGGTGTAGGAGATGCCCCTGTCTCTTATACACATCTGACGCT
>CAWUMT010000071.1:0-6667 GCA_963923735.1 uncultured Acidimicrobiales bacterium | reverse complement strand
ATCCGACGAGCCCCGAGGAAACCCTCAAGGCAATTGACTGCCCTGCGACGCAGGAATGCGCTGCGGTCGGGTCCTTCCGAGATTCGTCAGGTCATCGTCACGCGTTCGCTCAGCTGATGACCGCGGGAACATGGGCAACGGCAGTGCCAGTGGTTCTGCCCGCAGGGTCTGAAAGCGTCGCGAGCCCCGATTCATGGTTCAGCTCGATCTCCTGCGCTTCGGCGGGGAACTGCACCGCCGCGGGCGTGTTCACCGACGTACAGGGGCGCAATCGCGGCATGGTCGCCACAATGGTCGCCGGCGTCTGGGCCACGGCAATCCCCTTCTCCTCCGCGGACGAGTCGGTCCTTGGTCCAGATTCATTCGTTGCCGACGTCTCATGCCCGGCTGCTGATGGCTGCGTGGCGGTCGGTCAGTTCAACGACACCTCCGGGAATACGAGGCCATTTGCGATGGATATGACGAGTGGCACATGGAATGCACCGGAGATCATCACAATGGCTTCGAGTGCACAGGCGGCTTCTTATCTCGGCATCCTGAGCTCGGTCTCGTGTCCTTCGGTCGGCACCTGTGCGGCCGTGGGCAACTACGCCACGACCACGAGTGCGACGAATGCGCTGAATGTCACCATGGTTTCTGGCGTCTGGTCGGAGGGCACCGCTGCTTCGTTCCCCGCGGGATCGACATCGACGCCAGCTAATTCTTACCTGTACTCCGTTGATTGCCCTTCCGCTGGCAACTGCGCGGCCTCGGGCTTCTACCAGCGCTCTTCGCCATCTGGCGCGATGAGCCCCTTCACCCAGAACCTGGTAGCCGGGACCTGGTCCGAGACGAACCCCGTGGTGGTCGCAGGTGGCGTTGAGGACCTGAACTCAACCGACAGCCTGAATTCCATCTCCTGCTCATCGGTCGGCAACTGCACCGCTGCCGGTGACTTCACCAAGAACATGGCGCCTCGCGGCCTCACCGTCACCGCCTCGGCAGGCACCTGGGCAGAGGGTCGCCCGGTCGACTTCAGTTCGTGGTCGCCCAGCGTGCTTTACAGCGAAGGGTACGGCGCATCTTGCGCAGCTGACGGCTACTGCACCGCAGTCGGCTATGCCACCTCGTCAACGGGTGGCAACGCCTACATGACGACGATGCAGGGAGGAGACTGGGGCACACCGCACGCTGCCCCCTTTGCGAGTGGCATGCAAGGTTCCTACACAAACTCGGTGTACAACGCCGTGTCCTGTGCCGCTGCCCTCGACTGCGTGGCGGTCGGCTCCTACCTGGGTGCTGACGGCTTCCAGCACGCCTTCGCCGGCCGGATGTGGGGAACGCTGCCTCCGCCGACCACTTCGTCGACCACTTCGACCACTGCGCCAGTGACCACCACCACGAGCGGTGGGGTCACCCCCATCACCCCAAGCGACGGCAAACTGCTCGAGCTCACGCCGGGCAAGGGGGCGATGATCAATCCCGACGGCACCGTGAGCCCGCTGAGCGTCACGCAGAGCGGACCAAGCACCATCAAAGCTGCCACCTCAGTCATCGGCATGGAGCTCAGCGGCTCCTCGGCCACGGGTGCCGAGCTGACCCTGCAACCCGGTGGACCGGGGTCGACCTCAGGGTTCGGCTTCCAGGCTGGGACAGAGGTGACGATCTTCGCCTTCTCGACCCCGGTGGTCCTCGGGACCGCAACCGTGGCTGATGACGGGACGTTCTCCTCGAACTTCCCGGTCCCTTCGGATCTGGCACCCGGCAACCACACGGTCCAGGCGCAAGGCACTGGTGAGGATGGGCAGCCCCGAGCGCTGCTCGCTGGAGTCAGCGTCGCCGGTCTCGCCGTGACGGGTGCACCGCTCAACCTGCTCGGAGTGCTCGGTGGGGTGCTGCTGGCGGGAGGCCTTGTGCTGCTGGGTGGCAGCGTGACCGCCCTCGCCGGACGATCTCGTCGGCGCTCCGAGTAGCGGTGCTCCTCAGGAACGCCTGACCTCAGCCGAGTGGGCGAGGTGCAGGCCTGCGTGACCACCACCAACCGGGGAGTAGGGCGGCGAGGGCGACCCCGACGCCGATCCCACAGCTCAGTCGCCATCCTCCGGCTTCGAAGGCGGCACCGCCTACGAAGGAGCCCGAGGCGGCCCCGAGGAAGTAACAGACCATGTAGGCGGAGTTGATCCTCGAGCGCTTGGCGGGGTCGAGGGCGAAGATGATCGACTGGTTCGTGATCTGCATCGACTGGCTCCCCACATCGAGCACGATGACCCCGAGGGCCAGGACGATCGCCGAGCTGCCTCCGAGCCCCATGGCCAGGAAGGATCCGGCCAGCAGGAGGGCGGAGAGCACCGTGACGAGCCCCTGACGGGACGCATCGGCCAGATGCCCCGCCCAGTTAGCTGCCAGCACCCCTGCGGCGCCTAAGAGCCCCCAGAGGCCGATCGTGGCCTGCGAGTAGTGGAACGGGGCGCCGGAGAGCTGGAAGGTCAGCGTGGTCCACAACAGCGAGAAGCAGGCGAAGGAGGCCGCCCCGAGCCAGGCCCGCCGCCGCAGTTCGGGCAGCTCGGTGAGCAGTCGGAACGACCCGGCAACCAAGGAGCGATACGGGACGTGGGGCCGCACCGGTTCGGCGGGCAGGGCCCGCCACAGGGCGACGGCGAGGACGATCATGGTCACGCACGCTGCGGCGTAGACGCTGCGCCACCCCCAGGCGTGGGCCAGGAGTCCGGCCACGGTCCGTGAGAGCAGGATGCCGGTGAGCAGGCCTGACATCACCCTGGCCACCACCCGGCCTCGGCGCTCCTCGGGGGCGAGGTCCGCCGCCAAGGGGACCATGACCTGGCCTCCCACGCTGCAGAGCCCCGCCAACAGGGTGGCGGCAGCGAAGAGACCGAAGGAGGGGGCCAGTCCGGCCAGCGCCATGAAGAGTGCGGCTGCGCAGAAGATCGCCACCACGAGCCGGCGCCGGGGGAGCAGGTCGCCCAGGGGGACGACCAAAGCGAGCCCAGCGGCATAGCCCAGCTGAGTGAAGGTCACGAGCGAAGAGGCGGCAGCCTCGTTGACGTGGAAGGACCCTCGGGCCTGCTCGAGGAGCGGCTGGAGGTAGTAGAGGTTGGCGACGATGGCCCCGGTGGCCACCGCCATCAAGGCGATCAGGCCCTTGGAGGGCCCTTCAGTTCCACCGCCCCCAGGGGCGGTGTGCGAATCAGACGTTGCCGCCGCGGCGGGACTCGGCCGTGAAGCCGACCATGGCCCAGACGAGCAGGCCGACGCCCGGCACGGCCATCCATGAGCCGAAGGTCAGGGCGAGCACCGTGAAGAAGCAGCCCATGCCGAAGACGAAGGGCCAGATCGACGAACTCGGGAACGAGTCCACGACACCGGCGCCGTCGGCCACCGTGGCGTCGTCGCGGTCTTCGGGACGGTTGCCACCGCTGCGGCGGTACCACCAGAAGTAGTAGAGGCCGGGCAGCATGCCGAGGAGGAACGAGCCGAGCAGCATGATACCGCCGCCGTTCTCGTGGCCCCAGAGCCAGTAGACGGCACCCATGATGCCGAAGAACACGCCGAGGGCGAGCAGGATGAGTGATTCCTTCTTCAGCATCAGGCAGGAGCCTTCTCGCTCGAGGCCTCTGCGGCATGGCTGCCGTGACCGAGGGCCGGGTTGTCGGGGTGGTTGTAGTCCCAGGTGGGCCGCTCCGAACGGATCGGGGGCAGGCTCGTGAAGTTGTGGTGCGGCGGCGGCGAGGTGGTGAACCACTCAAGCGTGCCAGCGTCCCAGGGGTTGTTGCCCGCAGGGATCCGCTGCTTGAACGCCACGAGGATCGAGACCACGAAGCAGAGGGTGCCGAGACCGATCAGCAGTGCACCTACGGACTCCCACTGGTTCAGAGTCTGCCAGGAGGGGTTGTTCGGGTACACGCCCATGCGGCGAGGCATGCCATGGAGGCCGACGAGGTACATCGGGAAGGTGAAGACCTGGGTGCCGATGAAGATGAACCAGAACGAGGCCTTGCCCCATGCCTCGTTCAGCATGTAGCCGGTCATCTTCGGGGCCCAGTAGTAGATGCCTGCGAGGCCACCGATCACCAGCGCCATGACCACCGAGTGGAAGTGAGCGACGACGAAGTAGGTGTCGTGGGTGAAGAAGTCGAGCGGGGGGCTGGCCAGGTAGATGCCGGTCAGACCACCGACGAGGAAGGTGACCACGAAGCCGATGGCAAAGAGCATCGCGGTGGAGAAGTGCAGCGAGCCTCCCCACATCGATCCGATCCAGTTGAAGATCTTGATGCCGGTCGGCACGGCGATTAGCAGCGACATGATCGAGAAGAACGGCAGTAGCACAGCTCCGGTCGTGAACATGTGGTGCGCCCACACGCCCATGGAGAGGGCTGCGATCGTGAGCGTGGCGAAGACCATTCCCTTGTAGCCGAAGACAGGCTTCTTGGACATCGCCGGGATGATCTCGCTGACGATGCCGAAGAAGGGCAAGGCCAAGATGTATACCTCGGGATGGCCCCAGAACCAGAAGATGTGCTGCCAGAGCAAGGGCACACCACCGCCTTGGACCGTGAAGATGTGCGTTCCGAAGTGGCGGTCGCAGTAGAGCATCACCAGACCGGCGGTGAGCACCGGGAAGGCCAGCAGGATCAGGATGCCGACTACCAGGAGGTTCCAGGTGAAGATCGGCATGCGGAACAGGGTCATGCCCGGGGCCCGCAGGTAGAAGATCGTCGCCACGATGTTGACGCCCGAGAAGATGGCGGAGAAGCCGGTCAGCATCAGCGCACCGATCCACAGGTCCGCACCTGAGCCGGGTGCGTAGGTGGCCGAGGACAGCGGGGCGTAGCCCACCCATCCGAAGTTCGCGGCACCACCGGTGACCAAGAAGCCCATGAGCATCGTGATCGAGCCCGAGAGGTAGAGCCAGTACGACAGGGCGTTCAGTCGAGGGAACGCCATGTCGGGAGCACCGATCTGGAGCGGGACGAAGTAGTTCGCCAATGAGGCGAAGGCGAACGGACCGGCGAAGAGGTAGATCATCACCGAGCCGTGCATGGTGAAGAGCTGGTTGTACTGGCTGAGCGAGACCAGCGTGCTGGTCGGGGAGACCAGCTGGGCTCGAATGATCTCGGCAAACGCGCCGCCGACCACCAGCATGACCACAGAGGTCACGAGGTAGTTCATGCCGATGACCTTGTGGTCGGTCGAGGTCAGCCACTTGAGCAGACCGCTGGGGCCGTGGTGGTCATGATGAGCGGCGTCGTGGCCGTGGTCATCGCCGGTGTGTGCCGGTGCGTCCGTGGTGGTGGGGCGCTCGATCAGGTCGGTCATCAGTTGACTCCGAAATCGGTGTAGGCGGGCTTGGTGGGGGTGTGGGGATCGTTCTGGTTGTCGGTGGCTGAGTCGTTGGCCGCTGCTGCAGCGTTGGAAGTCGACGCATCCTTCTTGGCCAGCCATGCCGCGTAATCGGCCTGGGAGAGCACCCGGACGTTGAAGTACATCAGTGAGTGATAGAGCCCACAGAGCTGGGCGCACTGACCCTTGTAGAGCCCGGGCTTGGTGATGTTGAAGGTGAAGACGTTGGTCATGCCGGGCTGGGCGTAGCGGGAGAAGTTGAACTCCGGCACGTAGAAGCCGTGGACCACGTCAGAGGAGACCAGATTGAACCGGACGTCCTCGTTGGCCGGCATCACCAGCTCAGGGGTCTGGGTGGTCTGGCCCACCACGTAGGCCTTGTGACCTGGGTAGGTGAACTTCCAGCCCCACTGGAAGGCGGTCACGTTGACCGTGGCCTGCGGAGTGGGGTTGGCCACGACCTTGTTCTCCACGACAACGGTGGCGGCGAAGAGGCCGATCACGATCACGATCGGCACAATCGTGTAGATGAGCTCGAGCGGGATGTTGTACTGCGTCTGCTTCGGGATCTCGTCATTGCGCTTTCGGTAGCGGATGACGGCCCAGACGATGAGGCCCAGGGTGAAGGCACCGATGATCAGGGCGCCGATGGAGAAGCCCTGCCACAGCTTGTAGGTGTCCTCGCCGGCCTTTGACGCTCCGCCGTAGGCCCCGAAGGACGGGACCTTGCAGGAGGCGAGCAGCAACGGGGCTGCCAGTGCGACGAGCAGTGCCTTGGTGCGAGTCCGGCGCTTGGGCGCCGGCGTCGTGCCAAGGGATTCGGGTGAAGGGGATGCCGATTCCACGGAGCCGACCTTAGTCAAGGGGCCACTCCGGGCGGTAGTTCGCAGGGTGGGTTCTCCGGGCCCGGGCCTAGGGCCTTAGGACCCTTTGGCCTCAGATGATCCTTGGGCTCTTGGGGCGTCGGATCCCGGCAGGATCAGCCGGCCGAGTCGTCCTTCGGCGCCTCGGCACCAGCGGCGGGAGCATCCTTGGCCTCGGCCTGGTTCTGGCCGTCCTTGAGGCCCTTCTCGAACTCCGTCTTCGCCGAGCCAAGGCTCCGGGCGAGCTTGGGGATGGCGGCACCGCCGAAGAGGAGGACGGCGATGACGATCAGGACGATGATGAGCTGGGGGCCGAAGATCTCTGCGGTCATGGGGACTCCTTGGTGGGTTCCGGCCGCGGCGCAGGCAGCGGCGATGAGTTCAACGATAGACCCGGGCTCTGAGAGCCCGCGCTCAGCCGGCCAGGAGGACGCCGGCGACCAATGCGGCCACAGAGGCCAGCCCGC
>CAWUMT010000070.1:0-6697 GCA_963923735.1 uncultured Acidimicrobiales bacterium | reverse complement strand
AGATCCTCTCTGGTCTCGTGGGCTCGGAGATGTGTATAAGAGACAGACCCGTGATCGAGCGAGCTCGACGAAGGTCGGATCGAGGTCGTAGCCGACGAAGCGTCGCCCGAGCATCGACGCGGCGACGAGCGTGGTGCCTGAGCCCATGAAGGGATCGAGCACCAGGTCGTCTTCGAAGCTGAGCAGTCGAATGAGCTGGGCGGGGAGTTCAACAGGGAACGGTGCAGGGTGACCGATGCGCGTGGCGGACTCCGGTGGGATCGACCACACGTCCAAGGTGAGGTTCAAGAAGTCATCGGTCGAGATCGTCGAGCGGTGCGGCAATCCCTTGCGCTCGCGTCGCGTCGGGCTCAGTGCGCGATCGAATCGGCCCTTGGAGGCAACGATCACCCGCTCGGTCAGGTCGCGAAGCACCGGGTTCGAGGCGGAGCGGTACGAACCCCATGCACACGAGCCCGAGGCGCCCTCGCCTTTTTGCCAGACGATCTCCCCTCGGAGCAGTAGGCCGAGGTCGTCTTCGAGGATCCGAATGATGTCGGCGGCCAGCGAGCGATAGGGCTTGCGGCCCAGATTGGCCACGTTGACGGCGATCCGACCTCCTGGCTCGAGTTTGGTCACACACTCGGCAAACACCGCTCGCAGCATCTCGAGGTATTCGAGGTAGGACGCTGGGATGCCGTCGCGCTGGAGCTCCTCTTCGTAGGTCTTGCCGGCGAAGTAGGGCGGCGAGGTGACCACGAGCCCCACGGAGCCTTCCGCAATCGTGTCCATGTGACGGGCGTCGCCGAGCTGGAACGGCTCGTCGATCGGCGCAGGTGCGGGCACCTCGGTGTCGTCGGAGAGGACTGGAGGACGGAAACGCTCGTAGAAGCCCGAGGCGTCGTGGCCTTCGCGCTTGGAAACTCCGAAGTTCGAGGTGGAGGTACGTCGACGGTCTGCCACCTCACTCCTCTCGAACGGGCCAGCAGATCGAGGTCGATGCTACTCCCGCGCGCGATTCGTGCTGTGATGCGCGCTTGCCTCCAGTGCGGCGCGCGGATCTTCATCGAATCGCTCGGCGCAGCCGGGGTTGCAGAAGTAATAGGTGGTCCCCTCGAACTCGCGCGTGGCCGCAGCGTGCTGTGGATCGACCTCCATCTGACAGATGGGATCGACGTGACGCTGGAGGACGGCGGGCTTCGTGCCCAGGGAGATCACGGTTGGCGAGGGCGACCCCATCGGTTCGATGGCCTCGAAGTTGGCGAAGCGTGCCGGGTCGGCGTCGAATCGCTCCGCACACCCTGGGTTGCAGAAGTAATAGGTGGTCCCCTCGAACTCGCGCGTGGCCGCCGCGTGCTGCGGATCCACGCTCATTCCACAGACGGGATCGATCGAGTCGTGCATGGCGTCGTCGTGGTGATGATGGTGGTCAGGCTCGCCGTGGGCGAAGCGTGCCGGGTCGTCGACGAAGCGAACCCGACAGCGATCAGCACAGAAGAAATAGGTGATGGCCTCGTAGTCCGCAGTCGCTGGCGCGTCCGCCTTACGCACCTGCATGCCGCAGACCGGGTCGACGGCGTAGTCCACGCCGCCGCCGAAGCGAGCCCGGTTCTTCGCCAACCACCAGACGCCGCCGGCGATCACCAGGAAGATGAGGTTCAGATAGGTCGTGTAGTTCCACTCGAACTTCGGGCTCATCACCATGAGGTGCCCATGCTCGGGGATGAGGCCGGCGGCGCCGAAGATCGCCTGGGTCACCAGTCCCGCAGCCACCATGACGACGTAGAAGAGGGCCACGAGACGCACCGTCATCTTCCAGCCGTAGAACTTGGCGTAGATGAAGATCAGCGGCATGGCGATGAGGTCGGCGAAGATGAAGGAGATCACCCCGCCGAAGGAGATCCCCCCGGACCACAGGGCGGCTGCCAGGGGGACGTTGCCCACCGAGCAGACCCAGGCGATCACGGCGATGATCGGTCCCACCAGTGCGTTCTCGAGGTCGGTCCAGATGCCGTGCCCCTGGAGGAAGAGGGAGTTCCAGAACTCGGTGGGGACGAGCACGGCAAGGAACCCTGCGACCAAGTAGCCGATGGCCAGCTCCTTGCGCAGCATCGTGACGTCGGCCACGGCGTAGTTCGACGCGTCTGACCATGCTGCAGGGGAGCGGAGTTTGTGCGACCACGAGTCTGCCTCGAGTTCTGCCTGGCGCTCGGCCGAGACGTGGGAGTGCGACGCGCTCTGCGCTTCGGCGACCCGCTTCCGAGCCTTGGCGATCAAGGGTGCAGTGATGAACAGACCGCCCACTGTGACGAGGAGCAGGATCATGATCGGCCCGCCCACGAACTCCGCAGCCATGAACTGCCACCCCATCAGGACCAACAGGACGAGGCCGAGCTCGAGGACCAGGTTGGTCGAGGCGAACATGAACACCATGGCGGTGATGAAGTCCGCTCCCTTTGCGAAGAGCGACTTCGACATCGCCGAGGCGGCGTACGAACACGAGGACGAGACCATTCCGAAGCCGGCGGCCTTGCCGACGGCCTTGGGGGAGCGGGTTCCGAGGGCCGCCTGCATCCGCTCCTTCGAGACGAAGGCCTGGACGATGCCCGACAGTGTGAATCCCAGGATCAACGCCCAGAGGGTCTCCCACAGCATGAAGAAGGCCTCGCGGAGCGAGCGCCACAGGTCATCGAGGACCCCCGAGAGGGCGAGCAGATGCATGGATCGCTAGAGAGTCTGGTCTGCGGGACCTTGGAGCAGCGTGAGGCGGCTGCGGTACTCCTCCTCAGAGATCTCCGATCGAGCAAGGCGCTCGCGCAGCGTGGTGACCGCAGGGTCGTCCGAAGTCACACGGTGTGTTGAGGTGCGGGTCGGCGAGCCGCTCACCTTCGAGAGGACGAACCACACCAGGAGGCCGATGGCCACGATGACCAGGACCATGATCAGCACATGCCACCATGCGCCGCCGCCGAAGAAGCCCTCGTGGTCATTGAAATCGTGCATCCGGTCGTACATGGCAACTCCTTCGTTGGGCTCTCAAGCCTAGGAGTTCGAAGGAACGGATACACCTCGGGGGGTATCGGGGAGCAAGGTACGCCATGAAATCCAGCCTTCCTTCCCCGAAAATAACCCTATAGACGATCTGTACTATATTTGGACTATGTCCACGATCACGTCGGCAGGTGCACTGCTGCGCGAAGCCCGGCTCAAGAGCCACCTTTCCCAGACAGAATTGGCGAGCCGAGCAGGGGTGGCCCAGAGCGTGATCAGTGCCTATGAGCTGGGTCGTCGTGAACCGGGGTTCAGCATGCTCCAGCGTCTGATCTTCGCCACGGGAAACTCGATGTCGATCACGCTCGAACAACTCGAGGGGTTCCAGCCGGGCCTCCCCGACACCGTCGTGGGGCGACGACTTCGGAGACGTCGAGCGGCGATGCATGAGGCCGGTCTCCGCCACGGCGCCCGCAACCTGAGAGTCTTCGGAAGCGTCGCGCGCGGCGAGGATCGAGCGGGCAGCGACCTCGATGTCGTGGCTGACCTCCCGGAGGGAATGGGACTTCTCGAACTCGGAGCACTGGAGCGGGAGCTCTCGGAGATTGCAGGAATGAAGGTTGATCTCGTCCCATTCGATGGTTTGCGACCGAACGTCCGCGCCGAGGTGGAACTTGAGGCCGTCGAACTGTGAGACGCCGGGATCAGGAGCGCCTGGACGACATCGACTCAGCGATCCTCGCGATTCGCCAGCACTTGACTCGCGGTGACCTCGGCGACGGATTGATCTTCGATGCGGTTCGCGTCCGGTTGATCGAGATTGGAGAAGCGGTCAAGGGGATTAGCCCTGAGCTTCTCGACACGGAGACTGGGATCTCGTGGCAGGACGTCGCCGGCATGCGCGACCGTCTTGCCCATCATTACTTCGACACCTCGCATGCGATCGTCCAGGCCACGGTCGATCACGATCTTCCGATCTTGGAGGGAGCGCTCGGCCGACTTCGCGAGATCGCGCCGGACTGAGGATCAACT
The DNA here is from genome assembly GCA_963923735.1 of uncultured Acidimicrobiales bacterium. Classification (GTDB taxonomy): domain Bacteria; phylum Actinomycetota; class Acidimicrobiia; order Acidimicrobiales; family RAAP-2; genus CAIUMH01. Next base: position 2,695 of record CAWUMT010000070.1, on the reverse strand, counting down.
TCCTGCGATCCACTCGGGGAAGGCGCCGTTGGAATCCAGCAGGACTCCGCCTCCAAGAGGCACGTCTCAATGGTCGGGCTGCCCGGATTTGAACCGGGGACCTCTGCGTCCCGAACGCAGCGCGCTAACCAAACTGCGCTACAGCCCGTGGTTCACCCTCATCGGATGAGCCAGACCGAGAGGTTACCCCAGCCCCACGACAGGCCCATTTCGAGGCTCAGGAGACCTCGTCGCCCTCGAGGTCGTGCTCGACCACCTCGGGGAGCCGTCGCAGGAGCACCTCGTCGATCCGGCGCTTGTCCATGGTCTGGATCTTGAAGGACCAGCCTTCGAGAGCGTGTTCCTCGCCCGCCTCGGGGATGCGGCCCAGTGCGTCGAAGAGGAAGCCGCCGAGCGTGACGTACTCACCTTCAGGCAACTCGAGGCCGAGGGCGGTGGCGACCTCGTCCAAGGTGGCCTGACCGTCGACGAGCCACCGCTCCGCATCCACGCGCGTGACCTTGGGCTCCTCGGGGGCTTCGAGCTCGTCGCGCATCTCGCCCACGAGCGGTTCGAGCAGGTCCTTGACCGAGAGGATGCCGGCCACGCCGCCGTGCTCATCGACGACGAGGGCGACGCTGCGGTGCTGCGCCTGCATCGCGGCGAGTGCTCCGAGCACGTCCATCGATTCGGGGAGCAGGAGCGGAGCGCGGAACTTCCTCGAGATCTCGAGCGTGGTCAGCTCCGAGCCTGCTTCGAGCAGATTGCGCCGTCCGGCTCGGAAGAGGTCCTTGACGAAGAGCAGACCCACGACGTCGTCGAGATCCTCGAGCACCACGGGGTAGCAGTCGTGTCCGGACTCTCGAACCTGTCGGGCCACGTCCTCGGCGGTCACCGGGGTGCTGAGCGTCTCGACGTCGAGCCTCGGGGTCATCACCTCTCGGACGAGGACCTCGGAGAGCTCGGCGAGGCGATCGGCGATGGCCTGCTGCTGGGGATCTTCGAGCTCAGGTTCGTCCTTGCGCCAGCGGTTGCGGCGACGCTTGGATCCCTCGGCGGGGTCCTCAGGCATTGAACTCAGGATGCGTCGTCGCCGACCAGCACGACGGCCGGCTGGAAGGAGGTGTCCTCGTAGCGCTCACCGGCGAGCAGTGCCTTAGTAGCGCGACGGAGGCGGATCGCATCGAGGGGCTTGATCACCCATCCCTGGGCGCCGGAGCGCTTGGCCTGAAAGACGTCGGCACGACGATCCAGCAGCATCAGCACCGGGATGTCGTCGAGGTTGTCGTAGCTGGCCTCGAGGCGGAGCTCGAGGGTGACGGCGATGGCCCCCATGGCACCCATCTGGATGTCGGCGATGACGAGGTCGACCTCGTTGTTCCGACACGCCTCGATCGCCGCAGGACCAGAGGAGACCTCGAGGATGGTGAAGTCTGGGCTCGCCAGCGCGCCGATGATCTCCTGGCGCAGGGCGGCGGTGTCTGCAGCGACGACGATGGTTTCCACGGATCGAAGGCTAGTCCGAGGACTCAGGGCCCAGAAAGCCGAGGAGGGCTGAGCAGGCCACGAGGCCCGGCTTGTGGCGTCAGGCCAGTTCGGCTCCCAGCCCCCGCAGACCCTCGAGATCATGGAGCTCGCCGTTGGCCAGACCCAGCCGGGCGACGGGGGCAGGTGCCACTGCAGCGACCATCCCGGCCAGGGCTGCATCCTCCATGTCCGCCACGTGCTCGGCGTCTCGGAGATTCCTAGCGAGGGCACCGAGGGCCCCTGGTGCCTCGAGGAGCTCAGCGGGAACTGGGCGGTCGGTGAAGTGGGGGTGGACCCGGTTGACCACCATGCCCGCCGCGGACATCCCTGCATCGTGCAGCTTGCCGGCGAAGTACTGCGCCTCCTCGATGGCGTCCTCCCGGGGAGAGGTGATGAGCACGAAGGAGGTGCCGGGGGCCCTCAGGCGTTCGTGCACGGCGCGGGCTCGCTGTGCGAAACCCTCCTCCATGCCGGCGAACGCCTGGAAGAACGCCACGGCGTCGTCGACGAGGTCGGCACCCGCCACCTTGCCCAACGTGCCGAGGAGTGCACGAGCGGCCGTGGTGGCCACACGCACGCCAGCCCGGGCCGGGGCGAGCAGGGCGCGGAAGAGTCGGTTCTCAAGGAACGAGGTCAACCGGCCGGGGGCCTCGAGGAGGTCGAGGGCGTTTCGGGTGGGGAGGCGTGTCGACGACCACGACGTCGTAGCGCCCTGACTCGCAGAGCTCATAGAGCTTCTCCATCGCCATGTACTCCTGGGTCCCCGAGAGCGAGCTGGCCAACGAGCGGTACAGACGACTGGTGAGGATCGACGCTGCCTGCTCCTCGGTCGTGGCATACCGGCGGATGAGCGCGTCGAAGGTCCCCGCTGCATCGAGCATGAGCGCGTCGAGCGATCCTGCACGCAGGCCCTCGACTGCCGTGGGCTCACCGCCGAGCGCGCGCAGTCCGAGGGCCTCGGCGAGGCGACGTGCCGGATCGACGGTGAGGACGCAGACTCGCCGACCCTCTTCGGCGAGGCGGATGCCGAGGGCCGCCGACACCGTAGTCTTGCCCACCCCGCCGGGGCCACAGCAGATCACGACGTCTGCGCTGTTGAGCGCGTCGGTGAAGCGCGTCACGGTCGCTCCGTGAGTTGCTCGATGGCTTCGGTGAGCACCGTGGCCAGCGCGTCGAGCTCGGTGGGTCC
>CAWUMT010000069.1:0-6729 GCA_963923735.1 uncultured Acidimicrobiales bacterium | reverse complement strand
GCTGGGGGAACTTCGCGGCGAGGAACATCAGCGGGGTCACCGAGATGATCATCTGGTTGCCATCGGAGATGGCCTTCTGGACCACGGTCGTGATCTGAGTCGGGCTGGTGGCGTCGTCGTAGACCTTGCCCACGAGCTTGTGCCCACCGGCACCACCCGCAGCGTTGATCTCGCCGATCGCCGCGTTGAATCCCTGGGGCGTGTCACCGAACTGCGGCGCCGCCGTACCAGTGACGGAACTGACGAGCGCCAACTTGTAGTCAGAGCCGGTCGGAGTGCTTCCGCCGCCACCGTTGTCGGAGTTGCTGCTCGACGAGCAGGCAGCCCCCACGAGTGCGACAGCGGCGAGTGCAACAGCCGCGAGTCGCTTCGGACTCTTCCTCATATTTCCCCCCTTTAGGAACCCCGCCCACTGCGGAGCAGCGCTCAACCTAAATCGAAGGGGGTGAAGAATGCAATTCTTTGTGAAGGAAATCTCTTGGGGTTGACCTTGGAACCAAGAGGCCTCCTTGCCGCACGGAAGGCATCCCGCGACGGCCAGAACTTCCGGACCTTCTCACCACCTGCAAATCAGGGGGCCATCTTCCCCGACCTACCGGGGAGATCGTTCCCGCAGAACAGCGCCGTCGAGACCGGGACGAACCCCTTGGCTTCGGCTCGCAGGTACCAGTCGCATGCCGGGTTGGTTCCGTGCCCGAAGACCGTGGCGTAGTCGATGGTGTTCGAGAGCAGCCCATGAGCGTTCCAAGACGTGAGGGAACGAAGCGAGGAGATCATCGACGCTGATGAAGTGGAGGTGGCTCCGCGAAGGCCTTCGGCGACCAACTGGATGGCGACGTACGCCTCGTAGATCGCATAGGTCGGAAAGCTTGACCCGGGTCGATGAGCGTAGGTCGCGAGGGATGACGTCATCTGACGGGTCGCATCGTTGGGGATCGACACCGGGCGGAAGCCCGTCGTGAAGTACGCCCCGATGATCGTCGGCCAGGCCGGGCCGTTGACGAGCGATGGCTCAAGTCCGGCAGAGAAGATGTTGACCTTCACTTCGACGCCCGCATTGTGAAGTGCCTCGGTCAGGGCAACCGAGGAGTTGACGTCGGTCGACGACCAGATCGCATCGCATCGGGCGGCCTTGGCGGCCAAGGCCGAAGAGGTGAAGTCGACTCCGCCGAAGGGGATCGACGTGTCGAGCACACCCTTGCGAAGTCCAGCGGCGAGGGCGGACCACATCGCGTTAGTGGCGGACTGCGTCGATGACGGGGAGATTCCATAGCCCCACGAGCACGCCACGGTTCCTCCCCGCGCCTTCATGAACGAACCGATCTGGGACGTTGGCGGATTCTCGGGGTCGTTCGAACCCATGTCGGCGGCGAACATGTTCTCGAAGCCCGGCGTCCCCCACTCCGAACCGTCGAACCCGCCACCGACCACTGGGATCCCGGCCTGCTGGGGAAACTTGGCCGCGAGGAAGAACAGGGGCGACTCAGACACAAGGGTCTGGTTCCCATCAGAGATCGCTTTCTGAACGACCTGGATGACGATGGCGGGATTGGTCTGATCGTCATAGACCTTGCCGACGATCCGATGGCCTCCTGCTCCCCCGGCCGCATTGATCTCCCCGATGGCGGCATCGAAGCCCTGAGGGGTCTCAGAGAACTCCGGCGATGCCGCCCCAGTCATTGAGCTAATCAACGCCACCTTGTATTCCGCCCCGCGTGGCTGGGTGGCGGGCGTCGAAGCACAGGAGGCACCAAGGACAGAAAGCACCATCACCGCCAGCGCGGCGCTCCGCTTCGCACCCATGCCTACCCCCGCTCCATCTTGTTTGCATCACCCTGTGAGGACGCGGCGAAGCGTAGAAGTGATTCAAGGCGCCGGCAAGGGATATTCGAACCTTTCGACCATTGAAATGAGTCGGACTCCTCAGTTGTGCAGCGCCGAGGAGTCCCAACTATGGTGCGGGAACTAACGGGAGGGCTTGTCACGCATCCGTGTGACAAGTGCACAAACAAGAGGGGGGTCGGTGCTCCAGTACATCATCGCAGGCTTGGTGCTCGGAGGCATCTATGCCATCGCGTCCTCAGGACTCGTCATCACGTACGAGGCCTCGGGCATTTTGAACTTCGCCTTCGGCGCGATGGCATTCTTCATCGCCCGCTTCTATTACTTCCTTCATGTGCAGCACGGCATGGGGATCTACCTCGCAGCGTTCATCGCGATCTTCATCGCATCGCCGCTGCTCGGGATCCTGCTGTACTACGCCCTCTTCCAACACCTCCGGCTTTCCACTCCGCTTGTGAAGGTCGTCGCAACCCTGGGTCTCTCCGTGGCAATTCCTGCTGCGGCGATCTGGATGTTCGGCAACATCTCCATCCTCAAGGCGCCGGGTCTGGCCCCTGAGCCCGTTCACGTGTTCAAGTTCCTCGACACCCCGGTGACGATGGACCAGCTCATCGTCTACATCTGCGTGGTGCTGACGGTGGTCTTCGGGTTCGTCGTCCTTCGCTTCACCGAAGTCGGACTCAAGGTCCGCTCCATGGTCGACTCCCCGGCCATGACGAGCCTCTCGGGCACCAACCCCGCCCGGGTCTCGGTGGGCGTCTGGGCCGTCTCGAGCATCTTCATCGGTCTCGCCGGCATCCTGGCTGCACCGATCATCGGTCTCGACGCTGGCTACTTCACCCTGCTGATGGCTGCCGCCTTCGCTGCAGTGGTCGCTGCCCGACTGCGGAGCCTCCCGGTTGCCGTGGTCACCGCCCTGGCCATGGGTATCGCCACCTCGCTGATCCAGTACCTGCTGCCGATCTCGAGCCCCTGGACCGCCAAGGTGATCGCTGCAGTCCCCTTCGCCTTCATCGGCGTGTTCCTGATCTACAACCTCGTCCTCAAGCGGGACCTCTCCGACACCCAGAGAGTCGGAAGCGCCCTTGACTCGGCCATCACGCCGAACGGGCAAGGAACGATGTCGAGCACGGATGCCGCGCTTCTCGATGCGCAGATGGGCTTCTGGGCTCGCTACGGCGGACCGATCATCATCGGCGTCATCGCTGCCCTGCTTCCGTTCCTGCTCGGCGGAACCTGGAAAACCCTGCTGGTCACGGCCTTCGCCTACGCCATCATCTTCCTGTCGTTCACGCTGGTCACCGGTGAAGGCGGAATGATCTGGCTGTGCATGATCACCTTCGCCGGCATCGGCGGACTCTGGACCGCACAGCTGTCGACCACGTATCACACGCCAGTGCTCCTGGCGATCCTGCTCGGTGGTCTGATCGCCTTGCCGATTGGTCTGCTGATCGGATTCCTGACCATCCGACTCGGCGGCCTCTACGTGGCTTTGATCACGCTGACCTTCGCTCTGTTGGGTGAGCAGCTGTACTTCACGATGCCCCGGTTCTCACCGGGCGGCTTGCCCCTCAGCGTGAACCGTCCCAGCTGGGCGACGGGCGACACGGCGTTCGCCCTTGTGACGTTGGCCGTGTTCTTCCTCCTAGCCCTCTTCGTGGTCAACCTGCGTCGCTCCACCACCGGTATGGCGATGGACGCGGTGCGGACCTCGGAGCCAGGTGCTCGGATGATCGGTATCTCGGTGGTCTCGATGAAGGTCATGATCGCCGGCCTCGCCGCCTTCGTGGCTGCCATTGGTGGTGGCTTCCTCGTCACCGCCCAGACCACGGCGACGCCGCAGCAGTTCGCTGCGCTCGCCGGCGTCGTGTGGCTGGCCGTGTTGGTCTCGATCGGTATCCGCTCCTCGATCGCCGCCCTGGTGGCCGGTCTGATGTTCACGGTGTTCCCGCAGTTGATCACCGAGCACATGCCGACCTCGTGGTCGCAGCTGCCCACGATCCTGTTCGGTCTCGGTGCAATCGGTGTGGCCAAGTTCCCCGACGGGACCGTCGAGCAGAACGGTGAGAGCTTCCGCCGGATGCTTCTCAAGATCGCAATGCGCAAGCAAGGCAAGACCGAGGCCCTCGAGGCATCGGCCGCAGGGGGTGCCAAGTGACTATGACCACCACAACCGACACCGTCCTCGCCGGACAGGGCATCACCAAGCGCTTCGGCGGCCTGGTCGCCCTGAACGACGTGACGCTCGATGTTCCCAAGGGAACCATCGTCGGCCTCGTCGGCCCGAACGGCGCCGGCAAGTCCACACTCTTCGGGTGCCTCTCGGGACTCCTTCGTCCCGAAGAGGGCTCGGTGTACTTCAACGGCGAAGAGATCACCGGTCTCAAGCCGCAGAAGCGTGCCCAGTTGGGCATGGCCCGAACCTTCCAGCAGCCGGAGCTCTTCTTGGGCCTCACGGTCCGCGAGCACATCGTGCTGGCGCACCGTGTGCGCTTTGAGCGCCGTCGGCTCTGGAGCGACATGATCGGTCCTCGCTCGCTGGCCAAGCCTCCGGCATCGGAGACCGAGGCCGTCGACCACATCATCGAGCTGCTTGAGATCCAGGGCATTGCCGAGACGCCCGTGGCGGCCTTGCCACTCGGTTCGACCCGCCTCGTCGAGGTGGCTCGTGCCCTGGCGACCAACCCGGACATCATGCTGCTCGACGAGCCGCTCTCGGGCCTCGACCTTCGTGAGTCCGAGCAGCTCGCCAGCGCCTTCACCCGAGTGGTCAAGGAGTCCGACAAGGGGCTGTCGCTGCTCCTGGTCGAACACGATGTGGCCACAGTGCTCGCACTGTCGTCGAAGATCTTCGTGCTTGAGTTCGGCCAGCTGATCGCCAGCGGAACGCCGGACGAGATCCGCAACAGCGAGGCCGTCCGCGCCGCCTACTTGGGCGACGAAGACCCGACCTCAAAGGGGGGTAACTGATGTCAGAGAACCTGATCAACGTGAACGACCTGGCCGTGACCTACGGTCCGGCCCAAGCGCTCTTCGGCGTCTCCCTCTCGGCCAAGCCGGGCGAGGTCGTCGCCATCCTCGGAGCCAACGGTGCAGGCAAGTCCTCGCTCGCTCGAGCGATCTCAGGCCTCGTGCCGACTGAGTCGGGAGTGGTGGAGTTCGACGGCCAGGACATCACCAACAAGCCGCCGTTCCAGATCCGCCGTGCGGGTCTCACCTACATCCCCGAGGGCCGAGGCATCTTCCCCGGCCTCTCGGTGAACGAGAACCTCCGCATGGCGGTGGTCCAGGTGAAGCGCTCCGAGCGCAAGGTGGCCATCGAGCGGGCAATGGAGTTGTTCCCGATCCTTGGCCAGCGTGGCAGTCAGCGTGCGGGGTCCCTCTCGGGTGGTGAGCAGCAGATGCTCGCCCTCGCCCGGGCGCTCGCCGTGCCGCCGAAGCTCATCATCGCCGACGAGATGTCGCTGGGCCTTGCGCCCATCGTCACCGAAGAGGTGTTCCAGAGCCTTGAGCGTGCCCGCAACGAGGGCATCACGATCCTGCTTATCGAGCAGTTCGTGCACCGTGCCCTCCAGCTGGCCGACCGTGCCGTCATCCTGTCCCGTGGCCACCTGACCTGGTCGGGTGCCGCCTCTGAGGCAGGTGCCGAGGTTCTTGAGTCCTACCTGGGTGCTGGCGCCGAGGTCTGAGTTCCTCCGCAGGTGCGTTCACCTGCAGCGAAGAGTGTCCACGAAGGGCGCACGTCTTCGGGCGTGCGCCCTTCGTGCATCTTGGAATGCCCCCGGGGTCGGAAGGCCCGAGGGCGCTAGGTTGCAACAGGTGAGCAGCAAGAAGGGCACACCGGAGCAGGCAGCTGATCCATCCAGAGCGATCGACGAGCGGATCGCGGCGTACTCCGACTGGCGTGGAGCGACGCTCGCCGAAGTCCGCCGACTCATCCTCTCGGCCGATGCGGACATCGTCGAGGAATGGAAGTGGAACGTTCCGGTGTGGTCCAAACACGGGATCATCTGCACCGGCGAGGTCTACAAGTCCGCCGTGAAACTCACCTTCGCTAAGGGTGCCTCGGTGCCCGATCCCAAGGGGCTCTTCACCTCAAGCCTCGAGGGAAAGGTCCGACGAGCGCTTGATCTCAAAGAAGGCGAGGATGTCGATCCGGTGGCCTTCGTTGCCTTGATCCAAGCGGCGATCACCACCAACGCTTCGGGATCGTGAGCAAGGAGTCTCCCCGGCCCCACCCGGGGACCTGGCGCGCTCGCCTCGACTTCCCCGCGGGAGCCCCGCCGACCTCGTTGGAGTTCTCCGACCCGGTGGCCGAGTGGACCACCACCTCCCTCGGCGAGGTGCCCGGCGTCCTCGCCGCCGCTGAGCAGGCCGCACGCGACGGTCTCCACGTGCTCGGGTTTGTCACCTACGACGCCGCTCCCGCATTCGACCCTGCCTTCTCCGTCCCCTCGGGATCTGGCGAGCGCCCTGGACTCCCCCTCGCCTGCTTCGTCGGGTTCACCAACGCCGCCCCTGCCCTCTCACTCGACACGGCGGATTGCGAGGTCGAGGCGCTATGGCAGCCCGATGACCGGCCCGAGGAGCACGCAGCCGTCGTCGACTCGATCCGGACCTCGATCGCCGAGGGCGATGCATACCTGGTCAACCACACCACGCGACTGCGAAGGTCCATGGGCCTCACCGAGAAGGCCGACGACCTCTATCGCCGACTTGTCACGAACTACGGACGAGGCTGGCACCTCTTCCTCGAGTCCGATGCGTTCTCCGTGGCGTGTGGTTCACCCGAGCTCTTCTTCTCCCGGAGTGGCTCGCATCTCACGACCCAGCCCATGAAGGGGACCGCCCCCCGGGGTCGCTGGGCGGCAGAGGATCGTTCCCTCG
>CAWUMT010000068.1:0-6760 GCA_963923735.1 uncultured Acidimicrobiales bacterium | reverse complement strand
GTGGACGGCGAGGACCTGGGCGACGTCCTCGGCGTTGGTCCACGGCCCGATGCCGTTGCCGTCGCGTCCGGGGTCGGAGTGGCCGTGACCCGGAAGGTCGATGGCCAGCAGTGGTCGATCCAACGCGAGGGCGACGGTGTCCCAGGTGTGCGCGTTCTGCGCGCCGCCGTGAATGAGGACGAGTTCAGGATCTGCGTCGCCCCAGAGCAGTCCGGAGAGGTGGCGTCCATCGGAGAGTCGATAGGACTCGCGGCGCACCCTGGGCTGACCCCGCCACTCGATCCCGTACTCCTCACAGTTCTCGGTGAACATCGAGAACTCGTCGTACTCATAGGCCACAGATGCCCCCTTGAGGTTGTCGCGGATTCCATCTTCGCACCCTCCTCGGCACCTCGTCGTGGTGCCGTAATCTCGGCGTCGTGGAACACCCTGTGGCGCAGTTGCGACCTGACATCCTGATGACGCCTGAGGAGCGGGCGGACTTGGTCGAGCGGGTTCCCATCGTCGGCTTCCTCGAATTCCGTACGGTCGAGCTCACCGAGGACCGGGTCGTCTTGGAGATGCCGGTCTCGAAGAACTCGATGAACGCCGAAGGTCGACCTCATGGCGGGGTGATCGCTGCGCTGATCGACCACGCAGCGGGGACCGTCGCCGGCCTGGTGGGCAAGACCCGCTCGCTCACTGCGGATCTCAGCATCCGGTACCTGACCGCGGTCAAGGGGGAGATCATCCGCGCCGAGGGCCGGGTGGTGCGCGCCGGGCGGCGGCTGCTCGTCGTTGAGGTCGAGTTGACCGACGAGCTGGGCACCAAGGTGGCGCTCGCCACGGCGGGCATGATCCCGATCGTCGCCGAGGATCTGCCTCCGGGCCTCGACCTCGAGATGCCGCACCGCTGAGGCACGAGAACGGCGCGAACTCGGTGTGCCACACTGGGCGCCCGATTCGATCGGGCACCAAGGGAGGGACCATGGCCGCAACCACCGCACCGATGCCAATGCTGGGGCTTCGCTACGACCTTCGAACCGCACCGCACACCGTGAGCACCGCGGCCCAGTACCAGGCCTGCATCGAGCAGTGCGTCTGGGCCGAGAAGAATGGCTTCGCGTCCGTGACGCTCTCGGAGCACCACTCCTCCGACGACGGCTACCTCCCCTCGCCGATGCAGCTCGCCGGGGTGATCGCCGGCCGCACCAACTCGCTGTTCATCATGATCGGGGCGCTCCTCGCACCGCTCTATGACCCGATGCGACTGGCCGAGGACATGGCCGTCTTGGATCTGGCCACTGGTGGACGTGTGGGCTACATCATCGGGGCGGGCTACCGCACTGAGGAGTTCGACCTCTTCAATGCCGAGTTCGAGACCCGCGGTCCGCGAGTTGAGGAGATGGTCAACATCCTGCGCCAGGCCTGGACAGGGGAGCCCTTCGAGTTTGAGGGCCGTACCGTCCGAGTGACCCCTCGGCCGCTGACCGATCACGGACCGATGCTCATGCTGGGCGGTTCCTCGAACGCCGCCGCCCGTCGGGCGGCTCGCGTGGGAGACGGGTTCCTTCCCGTGGACCCCATCTTCTATGAGGCCTATCGAGCCGAGTGCGAGAAGCTGGGCAAGGACCCCGGTCCGCCGCCGCCCGCCCAGGGTCCGATGTTCCTCCACGTGAGCGAAGACCCCGAAGCTGCGTGGGCGAAGATCGCGCCCTCAGCTCTGCACGAGACCAACTCGTACGGTGCCTGGCTGCAGGACGCCAACACCTTTGGGCCGTACCAGCCCTCCGACGATGCCGACGTCCTTCGGGCCTCAGGGCAGTACGCGGTGCTCACCCCCGATGAGGTCGTCGAGCTCTGCGCGACAGTCGGTTCGCTCTCGTTCCATCCCTTGATGGGCGGGATCAATCCCGACCTCTCCTGGGAGTCCCTCGAGCTGTTCGCCTCGAAGGTCCTGCCTCGACTCGAGGCACCGAGCTTCTAGGCGCTGCGTGCCCAAGGGCGCGGGAAGAAGGGGATCGTCCTCGGGACATCTCGTTGGTACTCGGCGTAGCTCGGATACTTCTCGAGGCTGATGTTCTCGGTCAGCTGAGTCGATCCGATGAACAGCAGGCTGAGGAGCACCGGGCCGAGAATGGTCCACTGCAGCACCGATCCCGCGGCGGTCGCTCCGATGAGGAAGAACAGCCACCACTGAGCCTGTTCGAAGAAGAAGTTCGGGTGGCGTGACACTTTGAACAGCCCCGTGGTCAAGAACGGAGGCTCGAGGCTCTGGCCCACCGCCTGCGCAGCGGTCTTGCGCTTGTGGAAGTTCCATTGCTGCTGATCCGCGATCGTCTCGCCGAGGGTGCAGGCCACGAAGCAGCCGAGCAGGATCCAGCTCCATGCCCCCACCGGCTCACCGCGGTGCTGATAGGCGGTCCAGGCCGGTAGTGCGATGAGCAGGAGCAAGAAGTGCTGGTAGAGGTCGATGAAGAAGAAGTTGAAGAGCTGCCACTGGACCGGGCCCATCTTCTGGCGGACCACCTCCCAGCGATAGTCCTCCATGCCGGAGTACCCACCCTTGCGGGCGAAGTTGAAGGTGAGGCGCAGGCCCCAGATCGTCGCCACGACGGCCATCAGATTGAGCAGCACGTCATCGAAGTGGGCGTAGCCAGCGAAGACCCAGACGTAGATCCACGGGACGATCGACCAGAGGCGATCGACCCATGAGGCGTCCTTGGTGAACAGGGTCAGGACCCAGCACAGGAGGGCGAAGCCGAGCGCGATGAAGAGCGAAGTCACAAGGGGGGCCATGTCGAGCGAGCGTATGGCGCCATCCCCTCGAGGAGGGGGAATTCCTCCTCCTCGAGGGCCGCTCACCGCAGCGAGGGTGCACCCCCTATCGTTGGTCAAATCGAATTCAGCACCAGGGGTAGCGTTCGGCGGTGTTGGTCAGGACGAGGGAGTTCGCATCGTGAGCCGCATCGCTAGGGGAATTGTCGGCACCGCACTCTTGGGCATGATCGGGATGCAGATGATCTCGGTCGCTCCTGCAGACGCCGCCCCCTCGATGGTCACCGTCCGAGGCTGGAGTGCTCTCTATCGAGCCTTCACGACTGCGTCGCCTGGGACCACCACGAAGATTGTGCTGGGGAAGAACATCACTGCACCCACGTGGAAGTCGCTGTGGATTCCCACCAACTTGGGAGTCGGTGGAGCGAAGGTCCTCTTTGACCTCAATGGACATAACCTCTCCATCACTCAGTCAACCTGTGCGGGGATCACCGTCAACGTCGGTGCCTCGCTCGAGATCAAGGACTCGAAGGGAAGCGGCGTACTCACTGCCGTGGGCGAGGAATGGTGTCCGGGAATCGGCGCCGCAGATGACGCTCGCGTAGCGGATCTGAATCATTCGAACATGGGCACCATCATCATCGATAGCGGAACAGTCATCGCCACTGGTGGAGACGGAGCATCGGGTCTCGGTGGTTCGTACTACTTCGCAGGCGGGAAGATCACCATCAACGGTGGCAACGTCTTTGCCACCGGTGGCTCTGAGGCCCCTGGAATCGGAAACGGTTGGGATGCGGAATATGCGACCAGTGGAATGAAGATCACCATCAACGGCGGCAACGTCAATGCGGTTGGAGGATCGAACGCAAGTGGGATCGGGTGGTCAGCGCTCTCACGTCGGACAGGTTCCGCCATCCATGTTGGAGGGTGCGCCAACATCACCGCGAAGGGTGGGGTTGGAGGCACTGGCTTTGAGAATGACATCACCGGAGCTGGTGCTGGCATCGGTGGTGGCGCGGCGAGCATGTCCAATTCCTCGCCTACACCTGTGATTGCGGCACCGAGATTGTTGATTGACGGAATTCCAGCTCCCGGTGCAGCGACCACAGGGGCATCGGGCTCTTCCTTCGACACAGGATTGGGGCGCCTTGACGGCGCACCCGGATCGCCCATCACGTACTCGGGGAACGCGAAGTATGTGATCAAGGCAACGGCGACCACTCCTGGAGCCGGTCTATTGGGAGGGCTCTTCGTGCTGACCTGCACCCAGCAGATCTGAACCTCGAAATCTGCTTGGTGCTCTCCGCAACCGCTTTGTAAGCCCCTCAGCACCCCCATTGCGGACCACTCGAGTTCGCGGCCAAAGGAATCCACGGATCTTGGGTCCTGAGTTCCTCCAGGGGGACCTGAACTCAGAATTAGGACCACTGCTAGCCTTCGGCCGAAATTCACTTGGTTCCGTTGGCGCAGAGAGGTCAATCAGTCATGAAGCTCAGGTCTGCAATCGCAATTGCGTGTGTCGTGGCGATGGGAGCGACGGTTGGGATCGGCGGTCTGGCCTCGGCGACGGCGCCCGCACCGGTGGCGGGATCACAGATTCAGACCTTCTCGTCGAGCACTTCGCTGTGTGGGATCACTACGGATGATTCGGGGAACGTCTACACCGCAGATGGCAGCACCGGTGCCGTCTATGAGCTGCCCGGAGGTACCGGGTCGCCGGTCAGTTTGGGTTCAGTCACCGCTGACGGTTCCTATCAGAGCATCAAGTATCACGACGGATTCCTCTACGTCACGGCGTGGGCAACGAGTGCGGTCTATCGCTTGGATCTGAGCAACGTCGGCGCGGGGTTTACGGCATTCATCACCGCAGGCCTGAACCACCCCCAGGACATGGCGTGGGATGCCGCAGGCAACATCTACGTCACGAACTATTCCGGGTCAGTGGTCGTGTCGACCGCCTCTTCGGCTGGAGGAACGGCAACGGATCTGGGCGTGACGGGGCTGGCCAAGCCCGAGGGCATCTTGATCCTTGGATCGACGATCTACCTGCTCGACAACGTGACCTATCAACTCTTCACGGTCCCGCTCGCAGGCCAGCAAGCAGCGACTCCGAACACCACGCTTCCGACCATGCAGTACCCGTGGTACCTCGCAGCCAACAGCGCAGGTGATCTGTTCGTCGACGACCTCGCGCACGGAATCGTCGTGGTTCCCGTAGATGGATCGACTCCCTATTGGATGACGACGACAGGCGTCACGCTCTCGTATCCGACCGGCATCGTGTGGCACGACAGCAACCTGTATGTCGGGGACTATGCGGCTGGAACCTACTCAGCGAACCTCGTCTACAAATTGGACGTGAGTCCGTTGGACCCGACGACTACGACCACTACAACAACCTCAACCACCACGACATCGGGCGCACCGGTCACCACGGCTCACTCCACTTCGTCGTCAGTGACCGTCAGCTCGGGTGCCGTGCTCGCCACTACGGGTCTGAATACTTTGATGCTGGGTGGACTCGGCGCTGCGCTTCTGCTGCTGGGTATCGCCGGCACGACCTCCTTGAGGAGGCGGGTTCACCGTCCAAAGCCACAAACGTCTTGATGCGTCCATGACGTGAGGCTGTCGGCCGGCACCAGGTGCCCTGAGACGACCTGAGTTCGTCAACGAACTCGCTGTCTGATGGCACCCCTAAGTGATTCGAGTTGGAACCGCCTCGAAACGTGGCTGGAACAGATTGCGTCTTCGAGAATTACTGATCTTCTTGGGTTTGGCTAGGTGTAAAGCCCCCCGATCAGACCCATACCGACGCTATCGCTCTGTCGAAGCGTCAATTTCCCCTTGAAATGCTGGGGTAGGGGATTATCGCAGTTGCTTCCTACGAGCCTTCGCCTTTCTCGGTGCCGTGAGCAGGACCCCGAAGAGGCTGAGCGCTACGCCGAGCATCACTACGAGTGACAGATTTGAGCCAGTGGAAGCCAGCGAGATTTGAGTTCCTAACGGCGTGACTCCACCCGAGACGCCGCCTGCGGCTACCCCTCCATCGCCTCCCCCTTGATTACCCCCTGGTGAAGGGTCGGGATTCTGACTTGATGGTGCGGAGACAGTGAGGACGGGGTCCTCGGAGAAGGAAAAGGTGATTGAGCCATCCACCGTCGCTGTTCCAAGAAGCGTTGGCGTCCCGCCGACGATCATGTAGATGTTGTACCCGGCCTTGATGCCCGGATTCGAGATCGTCATGGTGAGTGGAGAGGTCGATGGAGGCGAGGAGCCGTCAGGTGCAATCCACGTAACCACCAAGGAGACGATGTAGGTCTCTCCAACAGGGAGAGATCCCTCGATGTTCGACGAGTTCACCACTGGATAGACGCTAAGCGTCGTACCTTCCGGAAGTGCCCCCGGCGGAACTGTGATGGACGCCGACGTTGCTCCAGAGCCGAGCGTGAGTTGCGAGCTGATCGTGTTTGACGGAATGAACGTTGTTGGAACGCCGAGGTCTTGAGACGGAAGATCAGGGACAGGGGGTGCAATGTTGCGGCTCCACACTGCAGTCAGGGAAACAGGCGATTGACCCATGGTGTAGCGGGAACCGGGTGCGTAGTGGCTCGTCCCATCCGACCAGTAAGAGAACGTATACCCAGTCCACGAGAGCCCAGCGCTTGAAGCGATGTCAAACGTTGCGCCTTGCATCAGTGGTCCCTGGGTTGGAAGCGTCCCGTCGCCACCGCCGAGGTCGTAGGTCACCGAGTAGGTGATGGGCGACCAGACCGCAAAGAGGGTGACCGTTCCGGTGACGCTGTAGGAGCTGAGTGCGCTTGAGGCACTGTTGGTGACAGCCCAGCCAAGAAAGTTGTAGCCCGAACGCGAGAGGGTTGTCGGAGCTTGAGCGATGGCGTCGGAACCGAAGTTCTCGATGGCGGAGGTTCCTCCATCACCACCATTGGCGTCGTAGGTCACCGAGTAGGTGATGGGCGACCAGACCGCAAAGAGGGTGACCGTT
>CAWUMT010000067.1:0-6840 GCA_963923735.1 uncultured Acidimicrobiales bacterium | reverse complement strand
CGATCAGGGCAGCGTCGAGCTCGGGCTGCTTGATCTCCTGGATGTTCAGCTGGATGCGGTTCTGAAGGCCCGTGATCTCCTCGAGCTTCTTCTTGAGGCGGTCAGCCTCCGAACCACGACGACCGATGACGATGCCCGGACGTGCCGTGTGGATGTCCACACGCAGACGGTCACGGGTGCGCTCGATCTCGATGCGCGAGACCGCAGCGGTCTCGAGCTCGCGGGTCAGGTAGTCGCGGATCTTCCAGTCCTCGACCACGAACTCCTTGTAGTTGCGCTCCTCGAACCAGCGCGACTTCCAGTCAGTCGTCACGCCGAGGCGGAAGCCGTAGGGGTTTACCTTCTGGCCCATTACTCGCCCTTCTCCTGGGTCTCGTCCTCGGCGGACGCCTCGTCCGTCGCTGCCTCTTCCGCGGCGACGGCCTCCTCTGCGCCGTCAGCCTCGGCGACCTCAGTCACCTCGTCAGCCTCGGGAGCCTCCACGATCTCATCGGTCTCGACGAGTTCCTCGTCCTCGACCGCTTCCTCCTCTGCGGCTGCAGCTGCAGCACGCTCGGCGTCACGACGACGGCCACGACCCTGCTGGTCGGCCCGACGCTGCGACTCAGCCACCCGGCGGGCACGCTGTGCGCCAGCGGCCTGTGCGGAGACCGCACGACGCTCGAGGGTCTCGTCGTCCATGCGGGCCACCACGATGGTGATGTGGCAGGTGCGCTTGCGGATGCGGGTGGCACGACCACGGGCACGGGGACGCCAGCGCTTCATGGTGGCACCCTCATCCGCGTAGCAGGCAGCCACGAAGAGCTCGTCGGCCTGGGCACCGTCGTTGTGCACAGCGTTGGCCACGGCGGAGGCGAGCACCTTGGCGATGACCCGACCGGCTTCGCGCTCGACGCCGTTGAGGATCTCCGACGCGGTCTGCACGTCCTTGCCACGGATCAGGTTGAGCACCTGACGGGCCTTGGAGGCCGACATGTGGAAGTGCTTGAGGACCGCCTTGGTCCCGGGACGCTCGTTGGTCTTCGGACCGGTCATCGACGACCCACCTTCTCCTGGCCGGCGTGGAAGCGGAAGGTCCGCGTGGGTGCGAACTCACCGAGCTTGTGGCCGACCATGTTCTCCGTCACGAAGACGGGCACGTGCTTGCGACCGTCGTGGACGGCGATGGTGTGACCGACCATGTCGGGGATGATGGTCGAGCGACGCGACCAGGTCTTGATGACCTTCTTGTCGCCGGACTCGTTCAGTGCGTCCACCTTCTTGAGCAGGTGGTCGTCCACGAACGGGCCCTTCTTGAGGCTGCGGGGCATTGGTCTCTCTCCCTATCGCCGTGCGCCGCGGGTCCGGCGACGACGGATGATGAGCTGGTCGGACTGCTTCTTGCCGGCACGGGTCCGGCCTTCGGGCTGGCCCCAAGGCGACACCGGGTGACGACCACCCGAGGTCTTGCCTTCTCCACCACCGAGCGGGTGGTCGACGGGGTTCATGGCCACACCACGGGTCTGGGGGCGCTTGCCCTTCCAGCGGTTACGGCCGGCCTTACCGATCTTGATGAGCTCGTGCTCGGAGTTGCCGACCTCACCGAGGGTGGCGCGGCAGTCGATGGGCACGCGGCGCATCTCGGTCGAGGGAAGACGCAGGGTGGCGAAGCCACCGTCCTTGGCCACGAGCTGGACGCTCATGCCCGCACCTCGGGCGATCTTGCCGCCGCCACCGGGGCGAAGCTCGACGTTGTGAACGACCGAACCGGTCGGGATGTAGCGCATGGGCAGCGCGTTGCCGGTGCGGATCTCCGCGCCCTGGCCCGACTTGAGCTTGTCGCCCACCTGGAGGCCCTTGGGGGCGAGGATGTAGCGCTTCTCACCATCGTGGTAGTGGAGCAGGGCGATGCGAGCCGAACGGTTCGGGTCGTACTCGATCGAGGCGACCGTGGCCGGCACGCCGTCCTTGTTCCGCTTGAAGTCGATGATGCGGTACTGCTGCTTGTGGCCACCACCGCGGTGACGCGAAGTCTTGCGACCATAAACGTTGCGACCACCCGACTTGGGCTTGGGGGCGAGCAGCGACTTCTCAGGAGTCGACCGGGTGATCTCCGAGAAGTCCGAGACCGTCTGGAACCGACGTCCCGGGCTCGTGGGCTTGCGTGAGCGAAGTGCCATGGTGTTCCTAGTTCTCGAAGAGGTCGATCGAGTCGCCAGCGGCGAGGGTGACGAACGCACGCTTGGTGTCGGGCTTGGAGCCCGCCGTGTTGGTGCGACGGTTGCGAGTGGACTTGCCCTTGCGGTTCAGGGTGTTGACCTTGGTCACCTTGACGCCGAAGGCCTGCTCGACGGCGTGGCGCACGTCGATCTTGGTGGCCGCCTTGTCGACGATGAAGACGTAGGTGCCCTCGTCCATGAGGGTGTAGGTCTTCTCCGAGACGACGGGCTGGATGAGGACGGACATCGGGTCACGCATCAGGCGACCTCCTCCTTGGCAGCTGCCGTGGGCAGCGTGGCGTCGGTGAACAGCACCCAGTCGTTGCGGATGACGTCGTAGGCGTTCAGCTCGGAGGCCTTGCACACCTGGATGTGCGGCACGTTGGCGAACGACTTGATCGCTGCGGTGTCCTCGCCGGTGAGGACCACGAGCACGGTGCCCTCGAGACCCAGCGCCGAGATCGCGGCGAGGGCGTCCTTGGTCTTGGGGGTATCGAGACCGAAGGTGTCGACAAGGGCCACCTTGGCAAGTGCGGCACGGTCCGAGAGGGCCGAGCGCAGCGCGAGGCGGATCATCTTCTTCGGGGTCTTCTGGTCGTACTTGCGGGGCTTCGGGCCCAGCGCCACGCCACCGCCGACCCACTGGGGCGAGCGGGTCGAACCCTGACGGGCGCGGCCGCCGCCCTTCTGGCTGAACGGCTTGGAACCTCCACCGGAGACCTCGGAACGGGTCTTGGTGGACTGGGTGCCCGAACGACGAGCGGCGAGCTGAGCGGTGATGACCTGGTGCAGCACGGCCTCGTTGGGCTCGATGCCGAAGAGCTCGGGGTCGAGGTCGACCGAACCGAGCACCTTGCCCGATGCGTCCTTGCGCTCGACCGAGCGCTTGGTCAGCTCAGGACGGTCCTTCTTGACCGGTCCGCGAAGGATGGTGGAACTCACTTGGCACCTCCGGCCTTCGTCGGGACCTTGACCGAGTTGCGCACGACCACGACTGATCCGCGCGAGCCCGGGACGTTGCCCTTGACCAGCAGCAGGTTGCGCTCGGTGTCCGCAGCGACGACCTCGAGGTTGGTCGTGGTGGTCTGTGCACCACCCATGCGACCGGCCATGCGGGTGCCCTTGAAGACACGACCCGGGGTGGCGCAGCCGCCGATGGAGCCCGGTGCACGGTGGTGCTTGTGGTTACCGTGCGCCGCGCCCTGACCCTTGAAGTTGTGACGCTTCATGCCACCGGCAAAGCCCTTGCCCTTCGAAGTGGCGGTGGCGTCGATGCGCTCGCCCTTCTCGAAGAGCTCCACCGTGAGCTCCTGTCCCACGAGGTAGTCCGCCACGTCGTCGAGACGCAGTTCGACGAGCTTGGTGCCCGGCGCCACGCCTGCCTTGTCGAAGTGTCCAGCCTCCGGCTGGTTGAGGCGGCTCGCCTTCTTGGTGCCCCAGGTGACCTGGAGCGCCGCGTAGCCATCGGTCTCGGGCGTCTTGACCTGCACGACGCGCACGGGCGAGACCTTGAGCACCGTCACCGGAATGGCGCGGTTCTCCTCGTCCCAGACCTGCGTCATGCCGACCTTCTCGCCGACAATCGCCTTCGTTGCCATCGCAACCTTCCCTTGGTTCCTCCGTGGCGGTGACTTCCACCGGCACGCAGACGCTCCGCCCGGGCGAACCCGAGCGGAGCGCTCGACTGTTGCGGCTCGGTGTCCCTTGTTTCCAAGGCTGCCGAGCACGTCTTCTGCGGATCCCCACCGAAGCGGAGACCCGTTCCCACCCCTCGCGAGGCAGGGCTTGACACCCTAGACCAGAGGGGCCCCCTCCCGCAAGGTGCGGAAGGGGGCCCCTCTGAGGTCCAGGCGTGAGAGCTACTGGATCTTGATCTCGATGTCCACGCCCGCAGGCAGGTCGAGGCGCTGGAGGCTGTCGACCGTCTTGGGCGTGTGCTCGATGATGTCCACAAGGCGCTTGTGGACCCGCATCTCGAAGTGCTCGCGCGAGTCCTTGTACTTGTGGGGGCTGCGGATCACCGTGTAGCGGTGCTTCTCCGTGGGGAGGGGCACCGGGCCCTGGATCTTGGCCTGGGTGCGCAGGACCGTCTGGACGATCTTCTCGGTCGACTGATCGAGGATCTCGTGGTCATACGCCTTCAGGCGGATCCGGATCTTCTGGGCCATCGGTGTTCCTTATCCTTGAACTTGGTTAGGTACTACTACTTGAGGATCTTGGTGACCCGGCCGGCGCCGACGGTACGACCACCCTCACGGATGGCGAACCGGAGGCCCTCGTCCATGGCGATGGGCTTGCCGAGCTCGACGACCATCTCGGTGTTGTCACCGGGCATGACCATCTCGGTGCCCGAGGGCAGCTCGATCGAACCGGTCACGTCGGTGGTCCGGAAGTAGAACTGCGGACGGTAGTTCGAGAAGAAGGGCTTGTGACGGCCACCTTCCTCCTTGGTCAGCACGTAGACGCTGGCCTCGAAGTTGGTGTGCGGGGTGATCGAGCCGGGCTTGCAGAGCACCTGGCCACGCTCGACGTCTTCCTTCTTGGTACCACGGAGCAGGAGGCCGACGTTGTCACCGGCCTGACACAGGTCGAGGAGCTTGCGGAACATCTCGACACCGGTGACGGTCGTCTTCTGGGTCTCACGGAGACCCACGATCTCGACTTCTTCACCGACGTTGACCACGCCCTGCTCGATCTTGCCGGTCACCACGGTGCCACGACCGGTGATGGACATGACGTCCTCGACGGGCATGAGGAAGGGCTTGTCGGTGTCACGCTCGGGCTCGGGGATGTAGGCGTCGATGGCCTCCATGAGCTCGAGGATCTTCGGCGTCCACTCGGCGTCGCCCTCGAGGGCCTTGAGTGCGGAGACCTTGACGATCGGGGTGTCGTCGCCGGGGAACTCGTACTCGTTCAGCAGCTCGCGGACCTCCATCTCGACGAGGTCAATGAGCTCCTCGTCGTCGACCATGTCGGCCTTGTTGAGGGCAACCACGATGTAGGGCACGCCGACCTGACGGGCGAGCAGCACGTGCTCACGGGTCTGGGGCATCGGGCCGTCGGTGGCCGAGACCACGAGGATGGCACCGTCGACCTGGGCCGCACCGGTGATCATGTTCTTGATGTAGTCGGCGTGACCGGGCATGTCGACGTGGGCGTAGTGACGGTTGGCCGTCTCGTACTCCACGTGGGCGATCGAGATCGTGATACCGCGCTGACGCTCTTCAGGCGCCTTGTCGATCTGGTCGAAGGGGGTGAACTCGGTACCAGGGTTGGCGTCGGCCAGGACCTTGGTGATCGCCGCGGTCAGCGTGGTCTTGCCATGGTCGATGTGACCCATCGTGCCGATGTTGACGTGCGGCTTGGTGCGCTCGAACTTCTGCTTGGCCATTTCGGGCCTCTCCCTGGTTTCTTGGGGCGAACCCCCTCGGGCCCACCGTCGTTGCTGGTTACTTGCTTGGCTTTCCCGTCTCGGCGGTCGCCGATCGAGGAGAGAACTTCAACTGTCTGTGCTTACGCTCCCGTTGCCCGAGCGATGATCTCCTTGGAGACCGACTCAGGAACCTCGGCGTAGGCGTGGAACTGCATCGTGTACGTCGCACGACCCTGCGTCCGAGAACGCAGATCGGTAGCGTAGCCGAACATGTCCGAAAGGGGAACCTGGGCCCGGATGACCTGGCTGTTGCCCCGCTGCTCCATGCCCTCGACCTTGCCCCGGCGGGAGCTCAGGTCGCCGATCACGTCGCCCATGTAGTCCTCAGGGGTGACGACCTCGACGGCCATGACGGGCTCGAGCAGGACCGGCGAGGCGGCCCGGGCCGCCTTCTTGATGGCCATGGATCCAGCGATCTTGAAGGCCATTTCCGAGGAGTCCACGTCGTGGTACGAGCCGTAGGTCAGGGTGACCTTCAGGTCCTCCATGGGGTAGCCGGCGAGGACACCTGAGGTCAGGGCCTCCTTGATGCCGGCGTCGACCGAGGGGATGTATTCCTTGGGGATCACACCACCGGTGATGCCGTCGACGAACTCGTAGCCACCACCGGGGCCCGTGGGCTCCACCGAGATGACCACGTGGCCGTACTGACCCTTACCACCGGTCTGGCGGACGTACTTCTCCTCCACCTTCTCGACGGCCTTGCGGATGGTCTCGCGGTAGGCCACCTGGGGCTTACCGACATTGGCGTCCACGGAGAACTCACGCAGCATGCGGTCCACGAGGACCTCGAGGTGGAGCTCACCCATACCCGAGATGACGGTCTGGCCGGTCTCCTCGTCGGTGCGGACCCGGAAGGTGGGGTCTTCCTCGGAGAGGGCGTAGAGGGCCTTGGACAGCTTGTCCTGGTCGACCTTGGTCTTGGGCTCCACGGCCACGTGGATGACGGGCTCGGGGAACTCGAGGGCCTCGAGGACGATCGGGTGGTCCGAGTCCGAGAGGGTGTCACCGGTCGTGGTGTTCTTGAGACCCACCGCGGCGATGATGTCACCGGTCCGGCAGACCTCGACGTCCTCACGGGAGTTGGCGTGCATCTGCAGCAGACGGCCGATGCGCTCCTTCTTCGACTTCGTCGTGTTGGCGAGCGTGCCGCCCTTCTCGAAGGTGCCCGAGTACACGCGCATGTAGGTGAGCTTGCCGACGTAGGGG
>CAWUMT010000066.1:0-6882 GCA_963923735.1 uncultured Acidimicrobiales bacterium | reverse complement strand
CATGCAGATGCCCTTCGCCATCGTGGCCGTCTCGGTGATGTCAGGGATCACTCCGGACCTCTCCCACTTTCATGCCGTCGGTGACGAGCACGCCTTCGTGCGTCGCTTCGGCACCGGCCTGCGCGCCACGCTGGCCCTGATCATCCCGGCCAGCCTCGTGCTGTTCATCCTGGCCAGGCCCCTGATCGCCCTCCTGCTCGGCCACGGGGCCTCCGATGCGGCCCAGACCACGCAGACCGCCTCGGCCCTGGCCAAACTGGCTCTCGGTCTCCCCGGATTCACCGTGTTCCAATATTCGATCCGCGCGCTCCAGGCTCGGCGGGAGGCCGCCACCGCGTTCTGGCTCTACGTCGGGGAGAACATCGCCAACGTGATCCTCGCCGTCGTGCTCGTCCGGCCTCTCGGACTCGGCGGCGTGGCCCTGGCCGTCTCGATTGCCTACACACTCGGCGCCATCGCCGGACTCATCCTGCTCTCCGTTCGCCTCGGGGCCCTCGGGCTCCAAGGGTGCTACCGACCGCTGGTGCGAATCACCACCGCCTCAGTGGTGATGAGCGTGGTCCTGCTGGTGGTCTCGAACCTCTCCACCTCGACCTCGGTCGTGGGACTCGTGATCCGGGTCTTCAGCGCGCTCCTCCTCGGTGGACTCGCCTATCTGGGGGTGGTCGCCCTCATGGCCCGCCGCAGTCGACGCCAACGGGACCCCCGGTCCCGGTCTCTGGCAGACTGATCCCGCCCACCGAGAACCCAAGGAGGATCCGTGGCCGTTCGCATCATCACCGACACCGCGTGTGACATCCCCCAGGAGACCGCCGACCAACTCGGCATCGTCCTGATCCCCCTCTCCATCCGCTTCGGCGACGAGGAGCTCATCGACCGAGAGCAGCTCAGCGCGGCGGAGTTCTGGGAGCGCTGCCGCACCTCGGCCACCCTGCCCGAGTCCGCTGCACCCGCACCCGGCCGGTTCCAGGCCGCCTATGAGCAGGCCAAGGCCGACGGCTGCGAGGGCGTGGTCGTGATCACGCTCTCCTCCGACCTCTCCGCCACGTATCAGTCCGCTCGTGCCGCGGCCGAGTCCGTGGCCCCCTACCCGGTGACCGTCCTCGACTCGCGGGCGGTGACCCTCGGTCAGGGCCTGCTCGTCATCGAGGCAGCCGAGGCTGCTGCTCAGGGTGCCGACTACGCCTCAGTCGTCTCGTTGGTCCGCGACACCATCCCGCGCGTCGGCATGGTCGGCGTCCTCGACACCCTCGAGAACCTGAAGAAGGGCGGCCGGATCGGCTCCGCCCAGGCACTGCTCGGTTCCATGCTGGCCATCAAGCCGCTGCTCACCCTGGCCGACGGCAAGGTTGCTGAGGCAGGCCGTGCCCGCACCCGGGCCAAGGCTCTCGACGCCACGGTCAAGGCGGCACTCGCCGCAGGACCCTTCCACCGTCTCGGCGTGGCCCACGGTGACGCCGGCGACGTCGACGTCGTGATGACCAAGCTCGAGGGTGCTGACACCGACACCCCGATCCTCGTCAGCGGCATCGGTCCCGTGGTCGGCACGCACGCCGGTCCCGGCATCATCGGGGTCTGCTGGATCACTCGGGCCTGAGTCCGCAGGAGAACCCCCAGCGCTAGGTTGGTGGAGATGGCACCGGCGGAGAAGAAGAAGGCCAACCTCGATGACTGGCCCGTCAAGGCCGTCGACCTCGTGGACCTGGTCGTCGACACGGTGCGTGACCGGGTCATCCGCCCGATCATTCTGGTCGGACGCACCATCGTCTTCGGCCTGCTCATCGCTGCAGTGGTGATCGTGATCGCCACCGTGCTGAGCGTCTCGGCACTGCGCCTGCTCGACGTCTACGTGTTCGGCGACCACGTCTGGGCTTCCTACGCCCTGCTCGGTGCGCTGTTCAGCATCGTCGGCTTCTTCGTGTGGTCCAAGCGCACCGATCGTTCCGGTGCCGACGACACCTCCGCCTGAGCGTCCTGACCTCGCCAGGCCGCCGCCGCCGTTAGCCTGATCCGGCCCGCATCAACGAAGGAATCCTCGATGACCACCGCCACCAACGTCCTCATCATCGGCTCTGGCCCTGCAGGGCTGACCGCGGCGATCTACACCGCCCGGGCCCAGCTCGAGCCCATCGTGATCGAGGGTGAGCCCTCCTCGACCGGCGACCAGCCCGGTGGCCAGCTCATGATGACCACCGAGGTCGAGAACTTCCCCGGATTCCGCGACGGGATCACCGGCCCCGAGCTGATGACCGAGATGCGGGCCCAGGCGGAACGCTTCGGCACTCGCCTCCAGGTGGCCCGCGTCGACAAGGTCGATCTCTCCCAACGCCCCTTCAAGGCGTGGGTGGGCAGCACCGACGCCGAGCCCACCTTCGAGGCCCAGACGATCATCGTGGCCACCGGTGCACAAGCGATGATGCTCGGGGTGCCTGGCGAGGATCGCCTCCTCGGTCATGGACTCTCCGCCTGTGCGACCTGCGACGGCTTCTTCTTCCGCGACCAGGAGGTCGTGGTCGTCGGCGGCGGGGACACGGCGATGGAGGAGGCGATCTTCCTCACCCGCTTCGCGTCCAAGGTCACCGTGGTGCACCGTCGT
Source organism: uncultured Acidimicrobiales bacterium (assembly GCA_963923735.1). Taxonomy (GTDB): domain Bacteria; phylum Actinomycetota; class Acidimicrobiia; order Acidimicrobiales; family RAAP-2; genus CAIUMH01. Next base: position 4,286 of record CAWUMT010000066.1, on the reverse strand, counting down.
GGCGAGCTGCGGGCCTCGAGGATCATGGCCGAGCGTGCCCAGGCCAACGACAAGATCGTCTTCCACTGGAACGCCGTGGTCACCGAGGTGCTCGGCGAGTCCAAGGTGACCGGCGTCGCCCTCGAGGACACGGTGACCGGTGCCTCCTCGGTCCTCTCGTGTGACGGCGTGTTCATCGCCATCGGCCACAAGCCCTCCACTGCACTGTTCGACGGTGCCCTCGAGACCGACGAGGCCGGGTACCTGAAGCTCTTCGGTGGATCACGCACCAGTGTCGAGGGCGTCTTCGCCGCCGGCGACGTGGCCGACCCCACCTACCGCCAGGCCATCACCGCCGCGGGCTCCGGCTGCATGGCCGCCATCGACGCCGAGCGCTTCTTGGAGACCCAGGGTCACTGAGGCTGGAGCTGAGTGACGCGACTTGGTCGCGCCCCGGTGCCATGATGAGAGCATCGCGGGAATGTTCGCGCGCACCGCTGCGTTGAACAGAGTCCCAGCCACGCACAAGGAGTCCCCATGAGTGAGATCACCACCCTGACCGATGCCACCTTCGATGAGACGATCGCCAGTTCGGACGTCCCCGTGCTGGTCGACTTCTGGGCCGAGTGGTGCGGACCCTGCAAGGTGATCGCCCCGATCCTCGCCGAGATCGCCACCGAGCAGGACGGCCGTCTCAAGATCGCCAAGCTCAACATCGACGAGAACCTCGACGTCACCCGACGCTTCGAGGTCATGTCCATCCCCACCCTGGTGCTCTTCAAGGACGGCCAGCCGGTCCAGCGCCTCATCGGGGCCAAGCCCAAGGGTCAGCTCCTCCAGGAGATCAGCACCCACCTCGCATGACCGAGGGGGCACTGCCCCTCATCGAAGGGGACCACGGCGCGGCGGTCATCGACCTCCATGAACGCCTCTCGGCCCTCGGTCTCGGCCCGTTGACCGATCCGCACGGGACCTTCGGGCCCTCGACCCGCGGATTGGTCGAGCAGTTCCAGCGACTCCGGGGCCTGCGTATCGACGGGACCGTGGGGCCCAACACCTGGGCCACTCTCGTCGAGGCAGGCCTCTCCTTGGGGGCGCGCCTGCTGTATCGGGCGCATCCGATGCTGCGGGGCGATGACGTTGCCGAACTCCAGGCTCGGCTGTGCTCCCTCGGATTCGACACCGGTCGGGTCGATGGGATCTTCGGCGACCAGACGGCCGGTGCACTGGCCGAATTCCAACGGAATCTCGGGATCGCGCCCGATGCGATGGCCGGACCGGTGACGGTCGACGAGCTGCGCAGGGTCTCGATGCGCCATGAGGAGACCGAGCTGGTCACCTCGGTCCGCGAGCGCGAAGCCCGCCGCTCCTCCCCTGCCACCCTTCGCGATCGCCACCTCGGTCTCGGCGAGATCGGCGAGATGGGTGCCCTCACTGCTGCGCTGGCCCGCTTCCTCGGCCAGGCCGGGGCCAGAGTGAGCGTGCTGCATCACCCTGAGGAGTCCGGTCAGGCCGCCGAGGCGAACGCCGCAGGCGTCGAGGTCTACCTCGGCCTCCGCCTGAACGCCGCCGAGCGGGTCGCCACGGCCGCCTACTACTCGGGCTACTCCTACGAATCAGGCCCCGGACGAGAACTCGCCGAAGCCCTGAGCGCCCGACTGGGCACGATGACCGGGGAACTCGTCTCTGTGGAGGGCATGAGCGTGGCGGTGCTGCGCGAGACCCAGATGCCCGCCGTCATCCTCGAGCTCGGGCCCACCGAGCGAGTGGTCGAACACGCCGCAATCCTGGCCGAGGCTCTGGCGGACGCCGTCGTGAACTGGGCCGAGGCCACTGCCAACCTCAAGTAGAATACAATTATAGTATTTGCTGAGACCCCTTGGGGTTTCTGGGATCCGTCGCGAGAGACGCGTGATCTGACCGCGAACCTGAGGTTGCAATCCACAGGGTAAACCACAGGTGGGGAAAACCCTGAGGAGAAGGTGGAGGGTGTGAGAAAAGCCTCACACTCACCTAATTGGTGACGTCAGTCCCCAGCATCAGGCGGTAGATCCGCTCGAGGTCCTCGATGTCGGCGAAGTCCACAGTCACCTTGCCCCGACGGCCACCGACCTCCACCTTGACAGGGGTGTCGAGGTAGGTCGAGAGCAGTTCTTCGAGCTCGAGGACCCCTGCAGGCCGCAGCGGCTTGGGCTCACGGCCTCGGGTGTCACCGCCGGTTCCGGTCGGTGCGGGAGCAACAGGCTCGGGCTCCGGCTCGACGGACGGCTCGGGAGCGGGAGCCGGCTCGGGCAGCACTCCCCCATTCCTGACCAGCTCCTCGAGGGCCCGGACCGAGAGACCTTGGTTCTTCGCCATCTCGCAGAGCTCGTCCTGAAGGGCCCGATCCGGGGTGCCCAGCAAGGCGCGACCATGACCGGCAGACAGTGCGCCGTCCCGGATGGCCTGCTTGGCCCCGGTCGGCAGCTGGAGGAGCCGAAGGGTGTTGGTGACCGAGGCACGGGAACGACCCACCCGGGTGGCCGTCTCCTCATGGGTCAGGCCGAACTCGTCGATCAGACGCTGGTAGGCCTCCGCCTCTTCGATGGCATTGAGGTCGGCCCGCTGGAGGTTCTCGACCAGGGCCTGCTCAAGGCTGGTCCGGTCGGTGACATCCGAGCGGATGATGACCGGGACCGACACGAGGCCGGCTCGCTTCGCTGCCCGGAGGCGACGCTCACCAGCGATCAGCTCGAAGGTGTCGTCGGACCCCTCCATGGGGCGGACCAGGAGAGGCTGGAGTACGCCGAGTTCGCGAATCGAGGTGGTCAGGGCGGCCAACTCCTCCTCGTCGAACTCCTGACGAGGCTGGAAGCGGTTGGGGACCACCGCGGTCAGCGGCACATCCCTGAGGCCCTCGCCCTCTTCGAACTCCTGGGTGGTGTCGGTGGGGATCAGGGCCCCAAGGCCCTTACCCAGCCCGCTTCGGCGCGCCATTGGCCACCTCCTTGGCAAGGTTCCGGTAGGACGAGGCACCCACGGAGCGGGTGTCGAAGACGGTGATGGGCTGCCCGAAGGACGGGGCCTCAGAGAGGCGGACGGTCCTCGGGATAATCGCCTCGCAGACCTGGTCAGGGAAGTGAGTCCGTACGTCGTCAGCCACATCCTGGGAGAGCCGGGTCCTCGAGTCGTACATCGTCAGCACGATCGTGGAGAGCTCCAGCTCGGGATTCAGATTCGAGGTGACCAGCTGGAGCGTGCTGCGCAGCTGGGTGAGGCCTTCGAGGGCGTAGTACTCACACTGGATGGGGACGAGGACCTCGCGAGCCGCCGTGAGGGCATTGATGGTGATCAGCCCCAGAGAGGGAGGGCAGTCGATCATGACGAAGTCGAAGTCGTCCAGGATCGGCTCGATGGCCCGCTTGAGCCGGGACTCCCGGTTGAAGGCAGCCACAAGCTCGATGTCGACGCCGGAGAGGTCCAAGGTGGCCGGAGCCACGAAGAGGTTCTTGACGCTGGTGGACTCGATGCAGTCCTCGAGGGGCTGCTCACGCATGATGACGTCGTACATCGAGTGCTCGAAGTTGCGCCGCTCGATACCGAGGCCAGTTGTGGCGTTTCCCTGGGGGTCCAGGTCGACCACGAGGACCCGATAGCCCAGTTCGGCCAGAGCGGCACCAAGGTTGATCGTGGTCGTGGTCTTGCCCACGCCGCCCTTCTGGTTGGCGACGGCAAGGACCCGGGGGAGCTCCCGAAAGGCCTTCCCGGAACTCTTGGCTGCAGGAGTCGGCACGGGGACTTCTGGCTCGGCATCCTCGGCCGACTCAGCGGCAGGGGGCTCAGAATCCGGGACGGGAGCCTCTGGGGCCTCCTCTTCGGCCGGAGACGTCACCTCGGGGGTCGAAGATGCTTCGGCGAGGTCCTCTGGCTCCTCGACCACCGGTGGAGCCGTGGGCGCCTCTTCGATCACCTCGGGGGGGTTGACCGGGGTCAACGGAGGCCGGCTGGAGGATGGGGCCTCGTTCCTGGGCTCTGGAGCACTCGAGCCCCGGTTCTTCTTGAAGATGGCCATCAGGCGGCGGGGGGAAGGGGGTTCGACACGGGCGATATCTTCGCCGGTGGAGGTCTCCTCGTCAAGCCTTCTCCACCACCATGTTTCACGTGGAACATCGAGCAGAGAGGTCTCAGAGGATCTCAGGATGTTTCACGTGGAACATCCTGGAGGACCCCCGGCACCAGTCGCCACGATGTTTCACGTGAAACATGGGGGTGGGGGTCGTTCTGCCTCAGCCCACCCTGGGAGCCGAGATCTTGCCCAGGGAAGCAGC
>CAWUMT010000065.1:0-6936 GCA_963923735.1 uncultured Acidimicrobiales bacterium | reverse complement strand
TGTGTATAAGAGACAGGTCCCGAGCGTGATGCGTGGCCACAAGCGCCGCCAGCGTCCCGGGCCGAAGCAGCGGGGTGTCGCCGGGAAGGACCACCACGTCTTCGTCGTCGCCTCCCCCGTGCCCGAGTGCTGCCATCCCTGCGGCGACCGCATCACCTGTGCCGAGCTGGTGCTCTTGGGTGGCGAAGATGACCGTGAGCCCCTCGGGCGCAAGTTCGGTCACTTCCTTGACGACCTGGTCGGCACCATGACCGACCACGACGACCACGGTGGAGACCTCGAGCTCGGCCAGTGCGTCGATCACGTGGAGGACCATCGGCCGACCGCAGATCCGATGCAGTGGCTTGGGCAGAGCCGAACGCATCCGGGTTCCTCCACCCGCAGCAAGGACGACAGCACTGAGTGGTCCGGTCATGGACCACTTGCTTACCACCCTGCCCTGATCGGCCATGGCGCATCGCGGGCCAGCTGCGTGCTGGCGGGGGAGGGCTCGAACCTCCAACCTCCGGATTCAAAGTCCGTCGTTCTGCCGATTGAACTACCCGCCACTGCAGCGCCTGTGAAAGCAAATCACATCGCCGGACCAAGGAGAAACCGGACTCGCTCAACAGCGCAATCCGCCAAGGTCCCCGGTATCCTCGCCCCGTGCGCACCGCCGATCACAAAATGCCCGAGACTCGGGATCGCCTCATCGATGCGGCCATCGCAGAGCTCTCGGCCAAAGGAGAGCAGGGGCTGCGGGTCACGTCCGTGGCCGAGGCCGCCGGCGTCACCGAACCGGCGGTTCACTACTTCTTCGGCAACCGCGAGGGGCTCGTCACCGCTGCGCTGGCCGAACAGTTCAGTCGGATCATCAAGGAGATCAACGTCCCCTTCCGCGACGCTGCGCTTGAGTGCGGTTCCAAGCGGCAGTTCGCGCAGCTCTGCGAGGCAACGCTGCGCGCCGCCTACGACCCCTCTCGAGCCACGGTGCGCGCCGAGCGCACGCGGATCCTTGGAGCCGCCACCTCTCGACCTGAGCTGGCCGAGCAGATCGTCGCGGCCCAGAGCGAATCGCTCCTCCCCCTGATCGAGGGTCTGCGGTTTGGCCAAGACCAAGGATGGGTGACGCCAGCGCTCGACCTCGAGGCATTCGGCTACTGGACGATCGGACAGGTCAGCGGGCGCGTGATGGCCGAGCTGGCCCAGTCCCCCGAAGAACTCGAGGCCTGGTCGGTGATCTCCATCGCCGCCAGCCTGTCGGTGCTCGGCCTCGCCTGAGCGGAACCAACTCCACCCAGGAAGCCCGGATTCTTCCGACCTCCTTATCTTCACCATGTCGGGCGCTTAGTTGCCTCGCCCACGATGGTCTCCACACCCCCAACGTGAGGAGCAGATCGATGGCACACCAAGCACCCAAGCGAACCGAACAGGCCCAGGTCGTCCGCCAGCGCGCCAAGCGCCGCATCGGCACGGGCACGATGGCAGCGAGCCTTCTCGCCGTCGGCGGCCTCGCCGGCCTGGTCGGCGTGATGGGTCACGACGAGGCGAAGTCGGCCTCGACCGGTTCATCGTCGTCGTCCGCCACCACCCCATCGACCTCGACCTCGACCTCGCAATCGAGTTCCTCGAGCTCCTCGATCAGCGCCAGCTCCTCGTCGTCCACCCCGACGGCGAAGACCGGCGGCTCGTGATGACCCAGGAGGCCCGCCGCACCACGGGGGGCTCGGTAGCATCGACCGAGCAGCCGAACTGAGGTGGAGATGCCGATGCGAATCTTGGTGGTCGACGACGATCAGGCGGTACGCGACTCGCTGCGTCGGGCTCTCGTCCTCGAGGGCTATGACGTCGACCTCGCCGAGGACGGCACCTCCGCCCTGCGCTCGCTGGCCCAAGCAGCGCCGGACGCCGTCATCTTGGACCTCCAGCTGCCCGATATCGACGGCCTCGAGGTCTGTCGGCGCCTCCGCACGATCGGAGACTCCACTCCGGTCCTCATGTTGACCGCGCGCGGTGCGGTCAACGATCGGGTCGAGGGACTCGACGCCGGAGCGGATGACTACCTTCAGAAGCCCTTCGACCTCACCGAACTCTTCGCCCGACTCCGTGCCCTCCTGCGACGCCGTGCACCAATCGATGACGCCGAGCTCCTGCGGTTCGAGGACCTGAGCCTGGATCTCAACACCCGGATCGCCACCCGGGGCGAGCGGGCGTTCCCGCTGACCAAGATCGAGTTCGACCTGCTCGAGCTCTTCCTGCGCCACCCCCGACAGGTCATGACCCGGGAGATCATCCTCGACCAGGTCTGGGGCTACGACTTCGACTCGGGCACCAACTCGCTCGCCGTCTACGTCGGCTACCTGCGCCGCAAGACCGAGGAGGGCGGCGAGTCCCGACTGCTCCAGACAGTCCGCGGCGTGGGCTACGTGCTGCGCGACCAGTGACCTTCCGCCTCCGTCTCGTCCTCGCCGCCACCATCGGCGTGGCCATCGCCGTCCTGCTGGCCTGCTCGGCAACGTGGAAGGTCTCGCGCGACGCGCTGGTCTCCTCAGTGGACGACACGCTCATCCAGAGCGCGCAGACCGTCGCCGCCCGCGACATCACCGACGGTGGTGGGGCCAACGGCGCCCTCCTCCAGGTGACCACCGCGGACGGCACCGTGCTCGCCCACACCTACGGCAGCTCGCTGCCGGTGAACTCCTCGGTCAAGGGCGTCGCCGCAGGGACCAAGGAGGCCTACTTCGTCACCATCGAGGTCGGCGGCCAGGCCTTCCGTGAGCTGGTCACTCCCCTGGCCAGCACCCAGCGCATCGGAGAAGGACCTCAAGGGCCGGGCAACGACCAGGTCATCGGCCAATCGACCGCCCTGCAACTGGCTGCACCCCTCGGTGGTGTGAACCGTCAGCTCCGCCACCTTGAGGCTTGGCTCGTCTTGATCGCTGCGCTCGGCGTCCTCATCGCCGCGGGGCTCGGCCTGCTCGTGGCTCGCACGGCGATCCGCCCACTCAATCGGGTCACCGAGGAGATCGAGGAGATGGCTGCCTCCGAGGATCTCTCGCATCGGATCGACGACGGCGGCCCCGACGAACTCGGTCGCCTCCGACGGACCTTCAACGCCATGATCGCCTCGCTGGAGCGCTCCCAAGACCAGCAGCGCCAGCTGGTCCTCGACGGCTCTCACGAGCTGCGCACCCCGCTGACCTCGCTCAAGACCAACGTCCAGGTCCTCGGCCGGATGGACGAGTTCGACGCCGAGACCCGATCCCAACTCCTCGCCGACATCGAGAGCCAGCTCGATGAGTTGAATCACATTGTCGGCGACCTCACCCAGCTGGCTCGAGGGGACTTCCATTCCGCTCCGCCCGAGCGCTTCGACCTCGCGCAGCTCCTCGACGAGCTCATCACCACGGCGGCGACCCATGCGCGGACTCGAGACCTCGAGATCAATGCGGACCTGCACCCCTGCGAGGTCGACGCTCGGGTGGACCGGGTCAGTCTGGCCATCGGCAACCTGTTGAACAACGCCATCAAGTGGAGTCCGAGCGGTGGGGTCATCGAGGTGACCTGCCTCGAGGGGGTCGTCACCGTCCGAGACCACGGTCCGGGGATCGCCGCAGATGACCTCCCGAAGGTCTTTGACCGCTTCTACCGCTCCAAGGAAGCCCGTTCGATGCCGGGTTCAGGCCTTGGGCTCTCAATCGTCGCCCAGGTCGCCGCTGAGGAGCATGGAACCGTGAGTGCCACCAACGCCTCCGACGGAGGAGCAGTCCTGCGCTTCGAGCTCCCCACCGCTCCCCTCGCCTAATCCGAGATTCTTCAAGTCTTCTTAGGTTCTCCGCAGGTCCGTCTTAGGGCCAAGATCCAGAATGATCGAGTACCGCCTCCGGGACACAAGGGAAGGAACCAATGCCCCGCAGAATGATTCGTGAGAACGGCCAGCGCCGCATCGAGCTGCTGACCAAGGTTGCCGTGGCCGGCGCCGTGGTGGGCGTCGGTGGACTCTCGGCCTACTTCGCCCACGAGGCGAAGGCCAGCACCGCAACCAGCACGCCGAGTTCAACCGTTCCGAACAGTTACTCGAACCCCTCTCAGGGCACCACGCCGGCGACCACCCCGTCGACCAGCGGTGGCTCAGGCACCCCGCAGACCACGATTCCCTCGCCAACCACCCAGGCACCGGCGAACCAGCAACAGATCCAGCAACAGATCCAACAGCAGATCCAACAGCAGATCCAACAGCAGCTGCAGCAGCAGAGTCGAAACTTCGGTGGACCGCCGCCTCGCACCGGCGGATCATGAGCACCCCAGCGCCGGACGCCCCGGCGTTCGAGCGCTTCAGTATCTGGGGAACCTCCGCTCTGGTGGGCGTGACGGATCCTTCACTGCTTGCGTCGGCTCGCACGATCCTCGACGAGGTGCTCCATGACGTGGAGCGTGCCGCAAGTCGGTTCCACGAGGGAACCGAGATTCTGAGCCTCAACGCCGCTGCGGGCTCCGGACCGGTCAGCGTGTCGCCCCTCCTCTTCGACCTGATCGCCCACGCAGTGTGGGCGGCGAACTTCACCGACGGCGCCTGTGACCCCACGGTGGGCGACGCGCTCATTGCGCTCGGCTACGACCGGGACTTCGACGCTCTCGGCGAGGCCGAGGGCGAGGCGCCCGGCCTCGCCAGCCCTGCCCCGGGGATCGGCGGCATCATCCTCGATGCCGCTGCTTCGACCGTCTCGCTTCCCCACGACGTGCACCTCGACCTCGGCTCCACCGCCAAGGCGCGCACCTCGGACCTGGCCGCCGAGCGAATCGCCGAGACGCTCGGCACCGGCGTGTTGGTGGACTTGGGCGGAGACCTTCGCATCGCCGGGCCGATCCCCGACGGTGGATGGAGCGTGGGCATCGTCGAGTCGACCCGCGACGACGACAGCCCCCTCGCCGAGGTCGTCGCCGTCCACGGTGGCGGCGTGGCCTCGAGCTCGAACGGCGTGCGCCGCTGGAGGCGGGGCGGCGCCGAGTTCCACCACGTGATCGATCCCGCCACCGGACAGAGTGCGCCCGAGGTGTTCCGTCTCGTCACGGTAGGAGCAGGAACCTGCGTGGAGGCCAACGCTCTCTCCACTGCCGCGCTCGTCTGGGGCGAAGACGCACTCTTTGAGCTTCCCCAGCGCTCGGTCTATGGCCGACTGGTCCGTGTGGACGGTACGGTCGAGCGCGTCGGCGGCTGGCCGGAGCCGGCCGACGCGTCCCAACTTGAGGAGTCGAACGCCTGATGCTGGCGATCAGTTCACCCACGCTCTGGTACACCTCGCGGGCTGCGGGGATCGTCACGCTGGTCCTGTTGACCATCGTGATGGCGTTCGGCATCATGACGGCCACCCGGGTGGGCAACGACCAGATGCCCCGCTTTGCGGTGGCCGAGCTGCATCGTCGCCTCTCTCTCCTCACCGCCGTCTTCGTCCTCTTGCACGTCCTGACGACGGCGGTGGATAGCTACGTGCCCACCGGGTTCCTCTCGATCATCCTGCCCGGCGCGAGCTCGTACAAGACCGTCTGGGTGGCCTTCGGCACAGTGGCCTTTGACCTGATGGTCGCCGTGATTGTCACCAGCCTGCTCCGCCAGCGGATCAGCCATGACGCCTGGCGGGCCATCCACTGGCTCTCCTACCTGATGTGGCCCGTCGCGCTCATCCACACGATCATGATCGGCACCGACATGAAGCGTCTCTGGATGGACGCCTTGGTGGTCGCCTGCGTGGGCCTCGTGGTGGCCGCGCTGCTCTGGCGGATCTGGGCCCACCCTCATCCTGACGGGGCCCTGACCGCCGTGCCCAAGCGCACGGCCCCGCGTCCCTCGCGCTTCGCTCGATTCACCAAGGGAACCCAGGCACCTGTTCCGAGTGGCCGTCAGGTCGCCAGTTCGAAGAACAAGCAACGATGAGCGAGCTTCGTCTCCTCAAGGGCACCGACGGCGGTCGCCGCCTCAACCTCGCCGAGCACCTCGCCGTCCACGGTGAGCTCACCGTCCCGCGCCCCAAGGAGGCCGGCGCATTCTCCACCGCAATGCTCGAGCAGATCGAGTGCTCCGGCCTCTCAGGCCGCGGTGGTGGCGGATTCCCCACTGCGAAGAAGCTGGCTCTCGTGGCCGGCCATCGTCGTCGGGTCCACCTGGCCATCAATGTGATGGAAGGCGAGCCCGCAGCACAGAAGGACACCGTGCTCGCCTGTTACGCACCGCACCTGGTCCTCGACGGCGCAGAGGTGCTCGCCGCAGTGATCGGCGCGACCTCGGTATCGATCTGCGTCGCACGTGACAACCGTGCCGCACAGGATTCGCTGAGTGCCGCGATCGCTGAGCGCACGACCCGGCGCGGCGGAGTGCAATTCGACCTCGAGGTTCTCCCTGCCCGCTACGTCGGCGGTGAGGAGTCCGCCCTGGTTCACTGGCTCGACGGCGGCCTGGCCATGCCCACTTGGCGTCCGATGAAGCCGGGCAAGCTCATGGTCCGCAACCGCCAGGTAGTGGTCGACAACGCCGAGACTGCGGCCTCCGTGGGCTTGATCGCCCGGCACGGCGGTGCGTGGTTCGCCGGAGGTGGCCTCGGCTCGATCCTCGTGACCATCTCGGGTGCGGTCACCGACCCTGGGGTCTTCGAGATCACACTCGGCAGCACGCTGGCCCAGGTCATCGCCGAGGCACAGCCCACCGGTCCGATCAGCGGCGTACTCCTCGGCGGTTACGGCGGAACCTTCGTGGGGCCCGACGCACTCAATGCCCCCTATTCGAAGGAGGGCCTGCGCCCCTTCGGCGCTTCGCCGGGCGCAGGGGTCATCGTGGTCTTCGACTCCTCGACCTGTGGGATCACCGAGACGGCGCGCATCGCACGCTGGATGGCCAATGAGTCCGCTGGCCAGTGCGGTCCGTGCATCTTCGGCCTGCCTGCGGTCGCCGACGATCTTGAGAAC
>CAWUMT010000064.1:0-6997 GCA_963923735.1 uncultured Acidimicrobiales bacterium | reverse complement strand
TGCGAAGCAAGGTTCGTGCCCCGGGCATCAGTTCGAGCGAAGCGCCGACTTCCTCGAGCACCGAAGCATCCAGCCCTTCGAGGAGTGCGACACGTGCACGGAGTGCCTCTGCGAAGTCGAGTTCACCGGCCATGGCCCGTGCGGTGATCGCAGCCACCTGCTCCCCGAGACCGAGGCGCTCCGCCAGTCGATCGATGACCTCACCCTTGAGCAGGGTCGAGTCGGCATCCATCACGATCAGTCGCTTGGCTCGACGATGGAGACCTGAGCGCTGGACGGCGATGTCGAGATCGAGTTCGACGGCGACCCGGCCGAGGGCCGCCCTGAGCGAATCAAGATCGGTGCCCCGGACCAACAGCTCATAGGCCATGACCGGATAGTCGGCCAGCCGTACGATCCGCTCACAGTCACCACCACACGCCGCGATGGTGGCGAAGACGGTATTCAGGGAATCGGGTGCCAACTCACGCGCCACCAAGGTCACCGTGAGCCGTCGACCCTCGGGATTCGCTCGCTCCATGGAGGTGGTGGCCTCCACGGAGAGCTGCTCATCGGCCCCGAGACTCGATCCGGCAAGCGCCGTCTCGATCGCGTGGAGGTCCACCCCAGGCTTGGGCGTGAGTTCCACGCTCACGGCGAGGTAGCCACGAATGGTGATCTGCCCGAGATCGGTGATCTCTGCCGCCAAGGGGCTGAGGAATTCGAAGAACTCCGCAGCGAGTCCCGGATGATCGCGGCCCGAGACCGTCAGGAGGATGCGCTCGGGTGCCACGCCAAGAATCTAGGGCCTCACTCGGGTGCGACCCAGCCCTCTCCTTCGACGTAGCGACGAAGCACCCTTGCTGGCACCCCGCCGAGAACCACGTGGGAGGGGAAAGTTCCTCGCACCACCGCTCCCGCCGCCACCGTCGTGTGCTCCCCCAACACAGTGCCGGGAAGGATCACCACGTTGGCGCCTAGCCAGGAGCCCGACCCGATGACCACGGGCGCCTCGACCGGGCGCTGCGTACCGATGGGCTCGATCGGGTCCTCATAGACGTGGTTCTGATCGGTGATGTAGACGTAGGGTCCCGTCTGGATGTCATCGCCGATGGTGATGGAGAAGTGCCCCACGATGTGAGAGCCCCGTCCGATGATGGTTCGCTCCCCGATCGTGATCACCGGATCAGTCACCATCTGCTGGCCCGGGGCGATCCCGACGGAGATCGCCGTGTTCGGCCCGATCATCGAGCCGGCGCCCAGGTGGACGTAGTGCTGGTTGTAGATCACCCCTTGGGGCCACAGCAGCGCCGCTCCCTCGCCGAAGTACCCGAAGGCGGCAGCCTCGGGATCCGAGGAGCCGATCAGGCCGATCTGCGCGGCGAGTTCCCGGCCTCGGCGAAGCGGACCCTTGAGCGCGCGCCGCAACCACCCGGGGATCTGACGAGGTGCGCTCACGGTCCTCAAGGCTAGGTCACCTCCCGGCTGACCCTGCCGGCCGAGGAGCGCCCGGTAGCCTCAGAACCCGTGGATCGTCCCGACCTCACCCGCCGCCAACTCCTTGCCGGAGGCACCGTGCTCGGCGCCGGTGGCCTGTTGGCGGCCTGCGGACTGAACTCCTCGAGTCCGACGACCACGAAGGCGTCCTCCCCCAAGGGAGGGGTGTTCACCACGAGCATCGACGGGGTGAAGGTCCGCCAGGCCCAATGGGTGATCGAGGAGAACAAGAAGCCGGGCTCCCTCGGATGGATCATCGGTGGCAAGCCTCCGGCCCACGGCCTCGAGGGCTATGCCGCAACCACCTCGGCAGATCGTTCGGGCCACGTGGATCTGATGATCTCCACCACCGAGCCCACCTTCAAGGTCGAGGCCTGGCGGATGGGCTACTACCAGGGCACCGGCGGCCGCCTCATCTGGACCTCGGCAACCCTCCCCGGCAAGCAGCAGCCCGCACCCACCGTGGACTCCTCGGTGGGGATGGTGACCTGCCACTGGACGCCCTCGGTGCGCGTCCCACTCAAGACGTTCCCTCCGGGGTCCTACCTCTTCAAGATGGTCTCGCCGAGCGGGTGGCACCAGTGGATCCCCTTCGTGGTGCGCGACGACGCCCATCCCTCGACGTACCTCATCATGACTGCGGTGACGACCTATCAGGCCTACAACATGTGGGGCGGCTACTCCCTCTATCACGACGAGGCGGGATCTCGAGCCAAGCGAGCGGTCGCGGTGTCCTTCAACCGTCCCTACGCCCAGGACTACGAACAGGGCGCCGCGGACTTCGTGACCAACGAGCTCCCGCTCGTCTTCGACATGGAGCGACGTGGTCTCGACGTGTCGTACTGGACAGACATCGATCTGCACCTCCACGGACGCGACCTCTCGCGCTACGGCTCGCTGATGAGCCTGGGTCACGACGAGTATTGGTCCCTCGAGATGCGCGACCACGCCGAGGCAGCGCTGGCCACCGGCACCAACATCGCCTTCCTCGGGGCCAATGCCGTCTACCGCAAGATCCGCCTCGAGGCCCAAGACGGCAAGTTGGCGCGCATCGAGGTCAACTACAAAGACGACACCGACCCCGCGGGACGCAAGAACCCCAAGGACGCAACCTCAAACTGGGCCTCTCCTCCGGTGAACCGACCCGAGAGCCTGCTGACCGGTGTGACCTACGTGACCGACTCAGGGGTGGGTCCCCTCGTCGTGGTCGATGCCCAGGGCTGGTGGTGGAAGGGGACCGGCGTCAAGGACGGCCAGTCCTTCTTCCGAGCCATGCAGGGCGAGTACAACCGATTCATCCCCGGTGGCCAGGGTCCCCAGAACATCCAGCTCTTCGGGCATTCTCCGATGAACAAGGGTGACTTCGCCGACATCTCGTACCTGACCAAGGAGGGGGGTGGAGGTGTCTTCTCAACGGGCATTGGCAACTTCATCGCCCTGTTGGCGAATCCCGAGAAGATCCCCACGGCCGTCCTGCCCGGACCCAACACCACGGTGACCCCCATCCTTCTACGGGCCATGTTGAACCTCTACGGTCTTTGGAGTCAGGGGCCGGCCTCGAAGTCCATGCCGTCGAAGGCGAACTGGCAAGGCCTCGTCAAGTAATCCGCAGCGATCGCTCGAAAACAACCCAAGGAGAACCACCCATGCGCGCACCTCGCCTCCTCGCCACCACCTCGATCCTGGCCAGTGGCGCCCTGCTGCTCGGCGCCTGCTCCTCAAGCTCGAAGTCCGCACCGAAGAAGACCACGACGACGACCAAGGCCATCACCTGCCCGCTCACTGGCCTGCCGGCGCCCGGCAACCAGGTCCCTCAGCGTCCTGCGGTGAGCGCCAAGATCGACAACTACTCCGCTGCTCGTCCGCAGAGCGGCCTCGAAGCCGCCGACATCATCTTCGAGGAGCCCGTTGAGGGCGGCATCACCCGCTTCAACGCCTTCTTCCAGTGCCAGAACTCCGACAAGATCGGGCCGATCCGCTCTGCCCGGCAGATCGACATTGGCATCAACTCGATGTTCAACAACGCCGGCCTCGCCCACATCGGTGGCATCGACCCGGTCCTCCAGAACATCACCGCCTCAGGCATTCCCAACCTCGACCTCGGCAACTACGGGAACTCCTTCGTCCGCGACAACTCGCGCTACGCCCCGTACAACGCGTACACCTCGACGGCCCAGCTCTACGCCCTCGTTCCCAACCAGCACACCCCGCCGAACCCCGTCTACACCTACTCGACCACGGTGCCCTCGGGCACGGTGGTGACGAGCTTCAACGCCAACTTCTCCTTCGAGGCCAACGTGACCTGGAGCTGGGACGCCGCCTCGGGGACCTGGCTGCGCTTCTACAACGAGACCACCCCTGACAAGCAGCTCGACGGCAAGCAGAACAATGCGGTCAACGTCATCGTCCAGACGATCCACACCACGCTGGGTCCTTGGGTCGAGAACTCCGGTGGTGGTCTCGAGGTTCAGGCTGAACTGTGGAACACCTCGGGTCCGGCCAAGATCTTCCGCAACGGCGTGATGATCGAGGGCACGTGGAGCCGTGGTGACAAGAGCTCGCCCACCGTCTTCAAGGACGCCAAGGGCAAGGTCATTGCCATGAACCCGGGTCGCACCTGGGTCGAGCTGTTCCCCGACACCTCGCAGTTCAGCTTCGTGGCCGCTCCGGTGACCACGACGACGGCCAAGAGCTCCAAGAAGTAACGCCTCAGGCGCTCGGGGATCCGAGCAGGCCGATCGACTCGAGGTACTGACCCGTCTCGAGCACCGTGGCCTGCCATGGGCGCGGGGCGAAGCCGAGTTCGCGCTTGGCTCGCTCGTTGTGGATCACGAGCGCTGGCGGGTCCTCACCGGGTGCCTCGGTCGTCGGGACCTTGTCCGCCAGTGCGCCGAACTCAGCACGCAGCATCTCCGCCACCGTCAGATAGGTGATGGTCGGGCCATCGGCCAGACACAGGTAGCGCCGTCCCGCCGCCTCCGGCACCCGCATGGCGCGCAGGTGGAGGTCGGCGACGTCGCGCACGTCGGCCACCCCGAAGCGCTGCTTGGGGACCGCCGGGAACGTCCCGTCGAACAGTGACTTGACGAACCACAGCGAGGTGCCGATCTGGCCGGTGAGCCCTGGCCCGAGGATGAAGGTCGGTGCTACCGACACGAGCTCGAGGCCCTGGCCCTCGGCGGCGATGAAGTCCCACGCAGCGCGCTCTGCGATGACCTTCGACCGCGGGTAGGCGGGCATGCCCGGGGTGTCAGGGTCGGTCCAGTCCTCCTCGTCGTACTCCCCGCTGGTTTTCGGGGTGTAGCCGATCGCTGCATACGACGAGGTGAGCACGACCCGACGCGCACCGGCGTCCCTCGCGGCGCGCAGCACGCGCAGGGCGCCCTCTCGAGCGGGGCGGATCAGGTCCTCGGGGTCCTCGGGCTGGACCACCATGATCGGTGAGGCGACGTGATGGATCTCCTCGCATCCCGCCACTGCCTCGGCCCAGCCCGGATCAGCATCGAGGTCCACGAAGGCGAACTCGAGGTTCGCCGTGGGGATCCCACGTGCGTCGAGCGCAGCTCGCAGTTGCTCTGCACGGGCCTCGGTTCGCACGGTGGCCCGAACGTTGCGGCCCTCCTCCAAGAGGCGGGCGACGAGGTGGGACCCGACGTAGCCCGAGGATCCGGTGACCAGGACGGGTGCGCTCATCGAGTGCTCCCCCTGTGCGCGGTGCGGGAGTTCTCCATAGCTGCCCCCAAGTTCGTTGTGCTGCGCAGCAGCGTAGTGACCAGGTTCCCGGGGATCCACCGGGATCGACGCCCCGACGAAGCGTCCGGAGGCGTCGCCACTAGCCTTCGGTCCCGTGTCTGACTTCGCCACCACCGACTTCTTCTCCGATGACTCCCTGATCGAGGAGCCCAATCCCTACTTCGACTATCTCCGCGAACAGTGCCCGATCACCGAGCTGCCCGCCCACGGAGTGCTGGCGGTCACCGGGTTCGACGAGATGATGGAGATCTACCGGGACGCAGAGAACTTCTCCTCGGTCAACGCTGTGGTGGGCCCCTTCGCCCCCTTTCCCGTCCCCTTGGAGGGCGAGGACGTCACTGAGCTCATCGCCGAACATCGTCATCTCATGCCCATGAGCGATCACATCATCACCATGGACGCGCCCCAGCACACCGCCGAGCGGGGGCTCATGATGCGCCTCATCACCCCCAAGCGCCTCAAGGAGAACGAGGACTTCCTCTACGGCCTCGCCGACGCCCAGATCGACACGTTCCTCGGCGAGGGGAAGGTCGAGTTCATCTCTGGGTTCTCCCAGCCCTTCTCGATGCTGGCCGTGGCCGACCTGCTCGGAGTGCCCACCGAGGACCACGACTTCTTCCGCCACGGCTTCGGGTTCCCCACCTCGGCCCCACTGGGCAAGGTGGGCGAGTCCGACCCCGCCCCCACCGATGAGCAGAACGCGCTCAGCTGGCTGGACGCCACCATTGCGAACTACATCGAGGAGCGTCGGGCCACTCCTCGCCAGGACATCCTCACTGAGCTGGCCTTGGCCACCTTCGAGGACGGATCCACGCCTCCCGTCGATGTGGTCGTGCGCCTCGGCGGCCTGTTGTTTGCCGCCGGCCAGGAGACCACGGCAAAGCTGCTCGGTGCGTCGCTCAAGTACCTCTGCGAGCACCCCGAGATGCAGGACCAACTTCGGGGGAACCGCGAGCTCATCGCCGCCTTCGTCGAGGAGTCCCTCCGGATGGAGGCGCCCGTCAAGGCCGATTTCCGCCTGGCCAAGCGCCACACCGAGGTCGGCGGGGTCGACATTCCCGCAGGGACTCCGGTGATGCTGCTCAACGGCGCAGCCAACCGCGATCCCCGGCGCTTCGAGTGCCCCCATGAGTTCCGGCTCGATCGCCCCAACACCAAGGAGCACATGTCCTTCGGCCGTGGCATCCACTCGTGTCCCGGCGGACCGCTGGCTCGAGTCGAGTCGCGCATCGCCGTCGAACGTCTGCTCGAGCGCACGCGGAACATCTCGCTCGATGAACAGATCCATGGTCCCGCAGGGAACCGAACCTTCTTCTATGAGCCGACCTGGGTGTTGCGAGGCATGCGCAGGCTGCACCTGCGCTTCGACGCCGCCTGATTCCTTAGGAGCCCAAGTCCAGACAGCAGAACGGCCCACACCGGGAGGGGTGCGGGCCGTTGCTGATCCCTGAGCCCGAGGTGGTCGGGCGTCGAGAAACTTCGTCGCTCAGTCGAGCGTGATGGGCTGGTCGTCTGCGTGGACCACCTCGGCGGCAGCCTCGGTCTCGGCCACCGCATCGACGTCGGCGGCCAGCGACTCGCGGACCCGCAGGTCGATCTCCGCCATGAGCTGGGGGTTCTCACGGAGGAAGTTCTTCACGTTCTCGCGACCCTGGCCGAGCTGCTCACCCTCGTAGGTAAACCAGGCACCGGCCTTCTTCACGAATCCGAGGTCGACCGCCACGTCGAGGAGCGAACCCTCTCGGCTGATGCCCTGGCCGTACATGAT
>CAWUMT010000063.1:0-7002 GCA_963923735.1 uncultured Acidimicrobiales bacterium | reverse complement strand
GCCGGGATCGAGCGCTCCCTCGGCCGCCAGGTGGCGAAGGAGAAGCGCACCCAGGCCGAGGCCGACGAGATCTTGGCGCGCATCTCGACGACCACCGAGCTCTCGGGTCTGAGTGACTGTGACCTAATCATCGAGTCAGTGATCGAGGACCTCCCCACCAAGCTGGCGATCTTCTCCGAACTCGGCGCCGTGGCGAAGGACGGTGCCCTTCTGGCCACCAACACCTCCACGCTCCCGGTGATCGAGATGGCCGCCGCCTCAGGGCGGCCTGAGTCGGTGGTCGGGATCCACTTCTTCAATCCCGCCCCCGCGATGGCGCTCGTCGAGATCGTCCGTCCGCTGACCGCCAGCGACGACGCGGTGGCGCGCGCCACGGCGTTTGCCACGTCATGCGGCAAGACGCCCGTGGAGGTCAAGGACCAGGCGGGCTTCGTGGTCAATGCACTCCTCTTCCCCTACCTGAACAACGCCGTGCGACTCCTCGAGACCGGCGTGGCCACCAAGGAGGGGATCGACGAGGCCATGAAGGGTGGGTGCAACTTCCCCATGGGCCCGCTCGCCCTGCTCGACCTCGTGGGTCTCGACACCTCGGTGGCCATCCTCGATGCGCTCTACGCCGAGTTCGGCGACCCCAACTTCGTCGCCGTGCCCCGACTGCGCCGCATGGTCACCGCCGGGCAGCTGGGCCGCAAGTCGGGCGCAGGGTTCTACGACTACGCCTGAGACGGATCGTCCTAGGCTTCACCTCGTCGCAAGGAGATCGAGATGAGCGAGCGTGAGCGTTCCCGGCCCTGGGTGATGCGCACCTATTCGGGCCACTCCACGGCTGCGAAGTCCAACGAGCTCTATCGGACGAATCTGGCCAAGGGCCAGACGGGACTCTCGATCGCCTTCGACCTACCCACCCAGACGGGCTACGACGCCGATGCCCCCGAGGCCGCCGGTGAGGTGGGCAAGGTGGGGGTGCCCGTGGCGCACCTCGGCCATATGGCCACGCTCATGGACCAGATCCCGTTGGGCGACATGAACACCTCGATGACCATCAATGCCACGGCCCCGTGGCTGCTGGCCCTCTACGTGGCCCACGCCGAGGACACCGGCGTCGCCCCTGAACTCCTGAGCGGGACCACTCAGAACGACATCGTCAAGGAGTACCTCTCTCGCGGGACCTACATCTTTGGCCCCGAGGCCTCCAAGCGACTCACGGTGGACCTCATCGCCTACACGGTGCGCCACGTCCCCAAGTGGAACCCGATCAACGTCTGCAGCTACCACCTCCAGGAAGCCGGCGCGACCCCCGTCCAGGAGATCGCCTACGCCCTGGCCACCGCCATCGACATCGTCGACGCCGTGGTGGCTTCAGAGAAGCTGGAGGAGGACGAAGTCCCCGCCCTCGTGGCGCGGATCTCCTTCTTCGTCAACGCGGGGATCCGATTCGTCGAGGAGACGGCCAAGATGCGCGCCTTCACCGCGATGTGGGATGAGATCTGTCGCACGCGTTGGGGCATCGAGGACGAGAAGGCCCGTCGCTTCCGCTACGGGGTCCAGGTCAACTCGCTCGGCCTCACCGAGCAGCAGCCCGAGAACAACGTGCCGCGCATCACGCTCGAGGCCTTGGGCGTGCTGCTCTCCGCCGATGCACGTGCCCGCGCCCTGCAGCTGCCCGCCTGGAACGAGGCTCTCGGCCTCCCCCGGCCCTGGGACCAGCAGTGGAGCCTTCGCATCCAACAGATCCTCGCCTTCGAGACCGACCTGCTCGACTACCCCGACCTCTTCGAGGGCTCGGTGGTCATGGACCGGCTGGTAAGCGAACTAGTCAGCGGCGCCACCGCCGAGCTCGACGAGGTACTCGAGCTGGGGGGTGCCTTCGCTGCGATCGCCGAGCTCAAGGCTCGCCTTGTGGCCTCCCAGGCAGCTCGCGTCAGCCGCATCGAGACCGGCGAGCAAGTTGTAGTCGGCGTCAATCGCTTTCAAGAGACGGCCGACTCCCCCCTCACCGACGCCGAGGGGATCGAGTCGATCCTCACGGTGGATCCCGCGGTCGAGGCCGGTCTCATCGCCGATCTTGCTGCCTGGAGAGCCGCGCGGGACCCCGAGGCTGTCGCACGCGCCCTTGACGAGCTGATCCGGGTGGCACGCTCAGAGGACCCGCAAGACAACGTGATGATCCCCTCGATCGCCCTGGCGCACGCCGGTGGCACAACCGGTGAGTGGGCGACAGC
Source organism: uncultured Acidimicrobiales bacterium (assembly GCA_963923735.1). Classification (GTDB taxonomy): domain Bacteria; phylum Actinomycetota; class Acidimicrobiia; order Acidimicrobiales; family RAAP-2; genus CAIUMH01. The sequence continues at coordinate 4,780 of CAWUMT010000063.1, read as the reverse complement.
GCTGCGGAGCGTCTTCGGTGAATACCGTGCACCAACCGGCGTGGCCGGGGCGCTCGGCCGCCGTACCGCGGAGATGGGGGCCGTGGCCGAACGCTCCGCGGCACTCTTCGAGGCGACCGGAGCGCGTCCGCGCCTCTTGGTGGCCAAGCCGGGGCTCGACGGCCACTCCAACGGGGCCGAGCAGATCGCCGTGGCCGCCCGGGACGCCGGGTTCGAGGTGGTCTACCAGGGCATCCGTCAGAGTCCCGCCCAGATCGCAGCCGTTGCCCTCGAAGAGGATGTCGACGTGGTCGGCCTCTCGATCCTCTCGGGCTCCCATCTCATCCTCATCCCAGAGGTCATCGACGCGTTGCACACGCACGGATCAGACGCGCAGGTCGTGGTGGGAGGGATCATCCCTGAGTCCGATGCAGCAGCCCTTCGGTCTGCTGGGGTGACCGCGGTCTATACGCCGAAGGACTTCGAGTTGGTCCACATCATGGAGGACCTGATCAACCTCGTAGAGGTACGCCGCGCTCAGTGAGGACGAAGGCGGGTGCGCACCTGGTGCCCGGCGAACCAGCGACCGGAGAACTTCCAGGCCGTCGACTCGCGCTGCACCTCGGCGGGTGCTCCCCCACCACTGAGCAGCTGGCTCACCGCCACGGTGACCACTGCGGTCAACTCGGGGTCGACCTCCGGGCGGGGCGAAAGCCCCAGGCGGCGCTCCATCAGAGCGGCATGTTCCCGTGCTTACGCTTCGGGAGCTCCTCACGCTTGGTGATGAGCATCTCGAGGCTGCGCGAGAGGATCTTGCGGGTCTCGGCGGGGTCGATGACGTCGTCGACGTAGCCACGCTCCGCAGCGATGTAGGGGTTGCAGAAGGCCTCGGTGTAGGTGTCGATGAGCTCGGTCCGACGAGCCGCCTTGGCGTCAGCGTCCTCGATCCCCGAGAGCTCCGTGCGGTAGACGATCTCGACGGCGCCGTTGGCTCCCATGACGGCCAATTCAGCGGTCGGCCAGGCGAAGGCGAGGTCCGCACCGATGGACTTCGACGCCATGACCACGTACGCGCCACCGTAGGCCTTCCTCGTGATGATCTGAATCAACGGGACGGTGGCCTCGCAGTAGGCGTAGAGGAGCTTGGCACCGTGACGGATGATCCCGTCGTACTCCTGGTCGGTGCCGGGCAGGAACCCGGGCACGTCGACGAGAGTGACGATGGGCACGTTGAAGGCGTCGCACATGCGCACGAAGCGCGCACCCTTCTCCGAGGACTCGATGTCGAGCACACCGGCGAGGATCATGGGCTGGTTGGCCACGATGCCCACCACCCGGCCGCCGACGCGGGCGAAGCCGACGACGATCGAGGGTGCGAAGAGGGAGTGAACCTCGAAGAAGTCACCGTCGTCGCAGATGTCCGAGATGATCGCCCGCATGTCGTAGGGCTGGTTCGGACTGGCCGGCACCAGGTCGACGAGCTCGGGGCAGAGCCGCTCGGGATCATCCTCGACGTCGGTGCGCGGCGGCTCTTCCATGTTGTTCGAGGGCAGGAAGCTGAGCAGGTACTTCACGTCATCGAGGCAGGACTTCTCGTCCGGTGAGACGAAGTGGCTGACACCCGACTTCGAGGCGTGGGTCCGTGCGCCACCGAGCTCTTCGAGGGTGACCTCTTCACCGGTGACGGTCTTGACCACGTCAGGACCCGTGATGAACATGTGGCTGGTCTGATCCACCATGAAGATGAAGTCAGTCAACGCGGGCGAGTACACCGCACCACCGGCGCAGGGGCCCATGATCACGGAGATCTGCGGGATCACGCCTGAGCTCATGGTGTTGCGCTTGAAGATGCCGCCGTAGGAGTTGAGCGAAACGACGCCCTCCTGGATACGCGCGCCGGCGCCATCGTTGATGCCGATCATCGGCACGCCAAGCGAGAGGGCGAGGTCCATGATCTTGTGGGTCTTCTCAGCGAAGACCTCACCAAGTGCACCACCAAAGACGGTGAAGTCCTGAGAGGACACGCACACCTTGCGGCCGTCCACGGTGCCAAAGCCGATGATGATGCCGTCGGTGTAGGGACGGTTGTCCTCGATGCCCATGCCGTGGGCCCGGTGACGGGCCAGCATGTCCATCTCGACGAAGGACCCTTCGTCGAGCAGGTACTCGATCCGCTCGCGTGCGGTCATCTTGCCCTGATCGTGCTGGCGCTTCACCGCCCGCTCGGACCCAGCGTGCACCGCTTCGTCGCGACGCCTGGCGAGGTCGTCGAGCCTGTCTCGCATCGTGTGCTCCATGGGGGGACACGCTACCCGAGGGCGCAGGACCCCCTCGGTGGATTGCCTTACCCTCAGGTCACTGCCTCACGGCCCCTGCGCCACCCGACTGGACCCGAACGGCGGGGCTACGGGGCTCAGAAGGTGATCTTGGCCAGCTTCATGCCGAGGTACTCCGACACCACCATCGAGTGCTTGGAGGTCATCGCCAAGCCCCAGGGGTTCGAACCAGTGGGCAGGACGGCCCAGTCGGCCTCAATCCCGCCTGATGAGGTGATCTTGGCCACCCGATCGGTGCCCGAACAGGCCACATAGAGATTTCCCGATTTGTCGAAGGCCATCTCCATGGGTCCTGCACCATTGGGGAGCACTGCCCATTCTGCTGTCAACGTGTTCGTGGCCGGCGAGAACTTGGTGATCGAGTCCTGTGCACTGTTGGCCACGTAGAACGAACCGTCAGGTCCCCGTGTGACGTAATAGGCAGTTGCATAGAGGACGCCGGCGCCGTAGAAGCCCTTGGAGTGCTTGAGAATCCCGTAGAGATTCCCTGTGGCGTACTCAGAGAGGAACAGCCCACCCGACTTCATCGAGGTCATCGCCCAAGGCTGGAACCCGCGCGGGAGGGACTTCCACGTCTGGTTCACCGCTCCTTGGGAGCTGATCGAGGCGACGTACCCGTGCGCGTACTGATCGGTCTGATACAGCGCCACACGGACCGAGCCATCAGTGGCGAGGACCATCGAACCGGGGTGAGTGCCGACGCTGTAGTCCGCGAGGTGGGCACCGCTCTTCGAGAACTTCGAAACCGTGCCCGTGTCGTAGCTCGAGACGTAGACGTTGCGGGCCGAGTCGGCGAGGACGTAGTAGTTACGCGTCGACCCCGGCACCGTCGCCCACTGCGCAGTGACCTGCCCTGACGCTGTGATCTTCGAGACCGTGCTGTAGTAGTTGGCGGTATAGACGTTGCCCTTCGCGTCGAGGGTGATCCCCATCGGGTACTCCCCGCTGAGATCGGCGTAGTCGGCATTCACGACCACGGGTGTGGCGGCAGATGCAGACGCGGCAGGAATCGTTGTGGCGAAGAGGGAGATCACTCCGAGGGCGAGAGCAGCGGGGCGTTTCATCCGGGCCACTCTAGTATCAGGGATACCTGACGCTTGGTCAGGCGAGTTCACGGCCCGGCTACTCCTGGACGAGTTCGACCAGGGTGCCGAGCGCCGCCTTCGGGTGGACGAAGGCCACGGTGGTCCCTCGAGAACCCGGACGAGGGGCGGCATCGATCATCCGGCCCCCTGCCGCAATCACTGCGTCGAAGGCGGCCTGACAGTCGGCGACCCGGTACCCCACGTGGTGGATGCCCTCACCTTTGTTGGCCAGGAACTTGGCCACCGGCGAGTCGTCCCGTGTGGGAGAGAGCAGCTGGACGTAGGACTCGGCCACGTTGAGCAACGCCTCTTCGACGCCGTCGGACTCCACCCGCTCGCGGTGCTCGACGGTGGCACCGAACATTGCTTCATAGAGGGCGATCGCCGCATCGAGGTCGTTGACCGCAATGGCCACGTGGTCGATCTCGGTCAGCTGCATCTCGGGCATCTCGCTCCTCCAGAGTTCCTGCGCGGCGACGATGCCGCGACAGAGGTTCTAGCGCGCCGAGGACGTCCTCGACGACGCGTGAGGCCTCAGATGGCCTTCTTGAGCGCGTCCTCATACTCAGGCTCCGTGGCGCCCTGGTCGCCCCAAGCCCCTGAGGTGCCGAGTGCAGCGACCAGCTTCGCGGTGGTCTCCGCCTCACGACGACGAGAGGCTCGTGAGCCCCGTCCGGTGTTGGTGATCTCTTCCATGTGTGCTCCTTCGTCGATTCAGTGGTTGGCGTGGCGCCGGAACAAGGTGAGGCGGTCCTCGCCGATTGCAGCGCGCCGCTCGGGATCGTCGATGCCGAGGCCCTCGCGTGGTGCGGTGCAGAGCACCCCGATCTTCCCTTCGTGCGCGTTGGCGTGGACCTGTGCAGCGGCCTCGCCGACCGTGTCGAGCGAGAAGACCGCCGAGAGCGGAGGGATGATCTTTCCCTCGCACACCAGCTGGTTGGCTGCCCAGGCCTCGCGGTAGTTCGAGAAATGCGATCCCACGATGCGCTTGAGCTTCATCCAGAGGTGACGCTGGTCGTATTCGACGTTGTAGCCACTCGTCGCCGCACAGGTCACGATCGTCCCGCCGCGCTTGGCCACAAAGACGCTGGCCCCGAAGGTGGAACGGCCCGGGTGCTCGAAGACGATGTCGACGTCGTCACCCACAAGTCCGCGGATGTCCTTGCCCAGACGACGCCACTCGGCTTCGTCCTGGGTGTGCTCGTCCGACCAGAACTTGTAGTTCTGGGCCCGCCGATCGAGGACCGCCTCGACTCCGAGCTCGTTAAGGAGTGCGACCTTGGACGCGGAGGACACCACGGCCACCGGGGTGCCGCCACCGTTGAGCACGTACTGGCACGCGAACGCCCCGAGGCCACCGGAGGCTCCCCAGATGAGGAC
>CAWUMT010000062.1:0-7033 GCA_963923735.1 uncultured Acidimicrobiales bacterium | reverse complement strand
CATCATCGAGGAGCCGATGGCGGCGGCGATCGGTGCGGGCCTTCCCGTGCACGAGCCGACCGGCAACATGGTCGTCGACATCGGTGGTGGCACCACCGAGGTCGCCGTCATCTCCTTGGGCGGCATCGTGAACTCCCAGTCCATCCGCATCGGCGGTGACGAGCTCGACGAGGCCATCATCAGCTACGTCAAGAAGGAGTTCTCCCTCGCCCTCGGTGAGCGTACGGCGGAGGAGATCAAGATCGCCCTCGGCTCTGCCTTCCCTCTGGAAGAGGAGCTCCGGGCCGAGATCCGGGGCCGGGACCTGGTCTCGGGCCTGCCCAAGACCGTGGTGATCTCCACCGAGCAGATCCGCGAGGCCATCGAGGAGCCGGTGACCGCCATCATCGACGCCGTCAAGGTGACCCTGGACCGCACCCCGCCTGAGCTGGCCGCCGACATCATGGAGCAGGGGATCGTCCTGACCGGTGGCGGTGCACTGCTGCACGGCCTCGACGCCAAGATCCAGCAGGAGACCGGCATGCCCATCGTGGTGGCCCGGGACCCGCTCAACTGCGTGGCCATCGGCAGTGGGCAGTGCCTTGAGGAGTTCGACGCTCTCAAGCGGGTGCTGATCACCACCTCGACGCGCTGAGCCCGGAGCACGAGCGCCGATGCCCTCGAGACGATCGCGATCAGTCACGCTCGTCGCGATTCTGCTGCTCGCTGCGTTCAGCATCCTCGCGCTGAGCACCTCATCGTCGAGCAACCCGATCAGCTCGGGTCTGCGCGCCGTGGGCTCCACCGTGCTCAAGCCCTTCGTGGCCGTGGTCGACGTCGTGGCCAAGCCGGTGGGCAACCTGTTCCAGGGCATCCTCAACTACGGACAGATGTCCGAGGAGAACGCCAAGCTGCGCGCGGCCAATGCACAGCTGCGCACGAATCAGCTCGAGCAGAACTACACCAAGAGCCAGCTCGAGCAGATCGCCAAGCTCGACGGGCTGCCCTTCGTCGGAGACATCCCGACTGTGGTCTCCCAGACCATCGCCCAGGACACCTCGAACTTCGCCTCGACGATCACCTTGAACAAAGGGCGCAATCAGGGCGTCCAGGTCGGCATGCCCGTGGTGGGTGCCGGCGGTCTGGTCGGCCAGGTGGTCCTGACTTCGAGGACGACCTCGACGGTGCGGCTGATCACCGACGGCCGCTCCAAGGTGGGCGCGGGGCTCGAGAACTCGGACGTCATGGGCATCATCTCGGGCCAGGCGGCGTACAAGCCGTTGACCCTCAACTTCGTGGCGCCCCAGTCAGGGGTCGCCAAGGGCGACGTGCTGTACACCAACGGCCTCAAGGGGGGTGAATACCCGGCCGGAATCCCCGTCGCTAAGGTCACCTCAGCGACATCGCCGACGAACGCGACGCAGATGTCCATCACGCTCATGCCGATGGCGAACCTCTCGAAACTGACCTACGTCGAGGTCCTGCTCTGGAATCCTCAGCTGTGAGTGGGCTGCGCATCGCTCGCCTGGGCCTCGTGGTCCTCATCGTGGTGGTCCTCCAGGCCGCCATCGTGGACAAGCTCCGCATCTTCGGCGTCCACCCTGAGCTGATCTGGCTCCTGGCCATGGCCGCCGGACTCGTCGGGGGGATTGAGTACGGCGCGCTCATGGGCTTCGTCTCGGGGTTGGCCCTCGATTGCCTGTTGCCCACCCCCTTCGGGCTCACGGCACTGGTCGGAGTGATCGTCGGTGTCGTCATGGGCCAGATCGCCGAGCGATCGGGGTTCGGGGGAGAGGGTGGCGTGTGGTGGCTGCTTCCCGCCACCGGAGCAGGTGTTTCGGCCGGAGCGGTGCTCGCGTACGCCGCCATCGGGATCGTCTTCGGCCAGGACCAATTCGCGGGGCTCAACTACCCGGCACTCCTGCTGGTGGTGGCGCTCGGTGGCGCCCTCTTCGCCGTGCCGGTCTGGTCGCTCGTGGCCTGGGGATTCGGCTCGAGACGCGGCGCGCATCACTCTCGTACTGAGGCCTCCTGGTGAGCCTGTTCAATCGACGCCGCGAACCGAGGATCCGAGAGCGCAAGTCGTTCTCGATGGCCGACCTCGTTCCCTCACCTGATGAGCTCCAGTCCCGACCGGACATCCGCCTACTCATCCTCGGCGGGATCGCCGCGCTGCTGTTCGCATTGATGATCCTGCGGCTCTTCACCCTCCAAGTGGTTGATGCGAAGACCTACAAGGCGGCGGTCAACCAGAACCGCATCCGCCAAGTGTCCATCCCCGCACCGCGCGGCGACGTGCTGGCGCGTTCGAACACCATCCTGATCGGCAACACGACCGATGAGCAGATCGTGCTCAGTCGCCAAGAGGCCCTCCAGCATCCCGAGGTGATCGCTCAGGTCGCCGCCTTGTGCGGCAAGACGCCTGCAGAGGTGCAGAAGATCCTGGCGGACCCGAAGTACGACCCGTTCCAGCCTGCGCCGATCCTCGAGAAGGCTCCCGCGGCGACGATTCAGTTCCTCCAGGAGCACCAGTCGGAGTATCCGGGCGTCTCGGTCCAGACCTCCACGCAGCGGGTCTATCCCCAAGGCGGGGACCTGGCCGCCCACGTGCTCGGGTACGTGGGGTCGATCTCGGCATCCGAGCTCAAGGCCAACAAGAAGAACGGCTACACGATCGCTTCGTCTTTCGGGAAGACCGGCGTCGAACAGTTCTACGAGACCCAGCTCAAGGGCAAGGACGGGACTGACAATCTGGCAGTCAACGCCAGCGACAAGATCGTCGGCGTGGTCTCTGAGACCCCAGCGACGCCGGGCAACAACCTGGTCCTCAACCTCGACCTCGGTCTCCAGCAGTACACCCAGCAAGTCCTGGCCGATCAGATCCTGCGCGACCGCCAGACGGTCGACGACCGCTCAGGCAAGCTGCCTCCGGCCAAGAACGGTGCGGCCATCGTGATGGATCCCCACACCGGAGCCGTCCTGGCCATGGCTTCGTATCCCACCTATGACCTCAACGGCTTCATCACCGGGATCTCCCAGGCCGAGCTTGACCAGATCAACTCGGTGGGCGCGCTGAACAACTACGCCACCCAAGGCCTCTACGTCCCGGGGTCCACCTTCAAGATGGTCACCGCCACCGCCTCACTCCAGAAGGGTCTGATGAGCGCGGATCAGTACGTGGCGGACACCGGCAAGTTCATCGTGCCGACCTGTCAGGCGTTTGGCGCGGGCTGCGTCTTCCTCGACGACGAAGAAGGCGGCATGGGTTATGTGAACCTTCCCCTCGCGCTGACCGGGTCTTCGGACTACTACTTCTACAACTTGGGCTACCTCTTCAGTGTCCAGTCCTCGAAGTTCGGCAAGACCCCCATCCAGGACACCGCGCACCAGTTCGGCCTCGGTGTGCCCACGGGCATCGACTTGGCCGGCGAGGCGACGGGGCGCATCGACTCGAAGGACGAGCGGGTCAAGCTCCACGCGCAGAGCCCCCAGGCCTTCCCTAACACGACGTGGTACGTGGGCGACGACATCGAGATGGCCTTCGGTCAGGGCGCCACCGCGGTGACGCCGATCCAGATGGCCACGGCCTATTCGACCTTCCTGAACGGCGGCACCCGCTACGCCCCTCAGATCGCCAATGCGGTGGTCTCGCCCTCGGGCAAGATCGTGACCAAGTACGACCCGCGGGTCGAGGGGCATGTGGAGCTCAACGACAACATCCGCAACCCGATCATCGACGGACTGCTCGGCACGGTGAACAACCAACGAGGCACCGCGTTCGAGTCCTTCAAGCAGTGGGGACACCTCCCGAGTGACTTCGTGGTCGGCGGCAAGACCGGAACTGCCTCGAACGCGCCGGGCCTCGAGCCCAACGCCTGGTTCGTCGGCTTCGGTCCCGGCCGGGATCCGAAGTACGTGGTTTGTGTGGTCATCGACCAGGGTGGCTACGGCGCGGCCGCCGCCGCACCGGTGGTGGCCCAGATCTTCAACTACCTCGCTGCTAACCCGGTGGGCCCCGTGGTCTATCCGAGCGCCACGAACCCGCCCAGCACCAACGCGCCGGCAGTGAATCCGCCGGCGGGGGGCTGAGCCGTCCCTGACGGTCGTGGGGTCACTGAGCGCCCCGTAGGATTCGAAGCCGTGGAGTCCCTCTACCCCTCGATCGAACCGCTGCTCTTCACCGTCGAGCGCCCCGCACGCTACGTGGGTGGCGAAGGCGGCTCGCGCACCCCGGTCCACGGCGAGGGCCTCACGGCCTGGCTGCTGGCCTACCCGGACACCTACGAGATCGGCCTGCCCAACCAGGGACTGCAGATCCTCTACGAGATCCTCAACGACCGCGACGACTCGGTGGCTGAGCGTACGTACGCCCCGTGGGTGGACATGGAGGCGGCCATGCGAGAGCGGGGGATCCCGCTGTTCAGCGTGGAGAACCATCTCCCCGCTGCCGCCTTCGACGTGATCGCCTTCAACCTCTCGGCGGAGCTGACCTACACCAACGTGCTCAACATGCTCGACCTCGGCCGGGTGCCACTGCATGCGGCCGAGCGCGGCGCCGATGATCTGGTGGTCCTCGCAGGAGGGCACTGCACCTACAACCCCGAGCCGTTGGCCGACTTCCTCGATGCGGTGGTGCTCGGCGATGGTGAAGAGGTGGTCTCTGAGCTCACTGTGGCCATCGGGGCCTGGCGGGCCCTTGACGAGAGCGAGCGCACGCGCCTTGAGCTCCATCGGCGTCTGGCTGGCATCGAGGGCGTCTACGTGCCCTCGCTCTATCGACCCAGCTTCGAGGGGCCCCGCCAGATCGGCCTCGAGGCGATCGACGCCGCAGCTCCCGAGATCGTCGAGAAGCGCACCATCGCCGATCTCGGCGCTTTCGACTATCCCCGCACCCCGCTCGTGCCCCTCACCGAGGTCGTCCATGACCGCCTCAACGTCGAGGTCTTCCGGGGCTGTACCCGAGGGTGTCGGTTCTGTCAGGCGGGCATGATCACCCGTCCGGTTCGTGAGCGCCCCGCAGCCCAGGTGGTCGAGATGGTCAAGCGCGGCCTCGAGCACTCCGGCTATGACGAAGTGGCGCTCACCTCGCTGTCCACGGCGGATTTCTCAGGGATCGAGTCGGTCGTCAGCGAGGTCATCGCTGAGGCCGCCGGGGGACAGCGCGTCTCGGTGTCGCTGCCCTCGCTGCGGGTCGATGCCTTCACCGTGGCCACCGCGGCAAGCATCCAGCAGGTCAAGCGCACGGGGCTGACCTTCGCCCCCGAAGGCGGCACCTGGCGGATGCGCAAGGTCATCAACAAGCTCATCTCCGATGACGACCTCTTCGCAGCAGCCGAGGCGGCGTTCTCCCAGGGCTGGCGTCGGGTGAAGCTCTACTTCCTGATCGGCCTGCCCACCGAGACCGACGAGGACGTCCTCGGCATCGCCCGCCTCGGGGCCGAGTGCGTGGCCATCGGTCGCAAGTACCACCAGGGGGCGAGCGTCACCGCCTCGGTGGGTGGCTTCGTCCCCAAGGCGCAGACCCCCTTCCAGTGGCACGCCCAGGACTCCCTCGAGGAGCTCACCCGCAAGGTCGAACTCCTGCGCGGGGCGGCACGCGAGACCCGGGGGCTCTCGATCAAGTGGCATGAGCCCGCCGCCACCGCGGCCGAGGGAATCGTGAGCCGAGGGGACCGGCGCTTGGGCGCGGTCCTCGAGCGGGTCTGGCGGGCCGGAGGCACCTTCCAGGAGTGGTCCGAGCGCTTCGATCTCTCGAAGTTCCGCGACGCACTCGAGGCCGAGGGTCTCGAGGAGGCGTGGTTTACCACCCGGATGCGCTCGGTCGACGAGGTCCTGCCCTGGGACCACCTCTCGGCCGGGCTGCACAAGGACTTCCTGATCGGCGAGTACGAGGACGCCCTCTCTGAGGTCGGCCTCGAGGACTGTCGCTGGACCCCGTGTTACGACTGCGGGGCCTGCACGACCTTCGGCCTCGAGCACCAGGTGGCCTCGAACCGTCCACCGGCGGGCGGTTCGCAGGGGACCGGCCAAGGCCTCGAGCTCGGCGTGCGGGTCCCCGTGGGCTTGGGCTCCAAGGGCTCCTGAGCATGCCCACCTTGCCGGCTCGGGTTCGGGTCCGCTACTCGAAGACGGGTCGGATCCGCTGGACCTCCCAGCGCGACGTGGCCCGAGCCTTCGAGCGGGCCCTTCGGCGGGGCCGCTTCCCCGTGGCCTACTCCGAGGGGTTCTCCCCCCATCCACTGCTGGCCTTCTCCCTGGCCCTGCCCACGGGGGCCGAGTCGATGGCGGAGTACACCGATCTGCGCTTCGCTGCCTCCTCCGAGGTCGAGGGATCCTGGCGGGTCGCTCAGGAGGGCGAAGCGCCGGAGCTGGCTCTGTTTGCAGAGTTTCTGGGGGAATTGATGCCCGAGGGCATCGAGGTCCAGGCTGCGGCGGCGCTGAGTGGGTCCGAGGGTTCCCTGCAGGAGGAAGTAACATCATGTGACTGGATCGTGGAGGTCACCGGAATGGCGACGGCACAAGTGCAAGAGCGGGTTGACGCTCTGCTCGCCGCCGCCGAGGTGCCGATCCAGCGTGAGCGCAAGGGGCGCATGGTCACCGACGACCTTCGACCCGGCGTGCTCAGCCTTGAACTTGTTGGACCGGGGGTCAGTCCGGGTGCGCTGCGGCTGCACACTGAACTGGCCACCAAGCCCCGGGGTGTTCGCCCAGCCGAACTGCTCCGAGGTATTGATTCGAACCTGACGCTCGCGCGAGTGCGACGTCAGTCCCAATGGATTGCACGCGACGGCCTGCGCCTGGAGCCCCTCACCGCAGATGGCGAGCTCCTCGGGCAGGCCACGGTCACCCAAGGTGACCGATGAGAACGATGAGGAGGCTCTGGTCGTATGACGGAGCACGAGCAGCACGAGACCACCGAGTCGGAGGCAACGCCTTCGGCGCCTGAGGCCCCCCGGGTCGAACCCGAGGCCACGACGGCCCCCGTCGAGGCCTCCGCACCGAGCGCGCCAGAGGGCGACGCTGAGGGAGCACCCAAGATCGGTGCGACCCGAGA
>CAWUMT010000061.1:0-7078 GCA_963923735.1 uncultured Acidimicrobiales bacterium | reverse complement strand
ACCTTGGCGCACCGGTGCTCATCGACGGCTACGCCAACGGGTGGAAGATCGGGGCCATCCCCGCAGGCCAAGTGGTGCCGGTCTCCTTCGTCTGGACACCCCAGCACGTGATCAACATTGCCGAGGTGCTCTCGCTTCTCGGCCTGCTCGCCTGCGTGGTGCTCTGCGCCTGGCCGCCGCGCCGGCGCACCCGACGCCGCGAGCTGGCCTGGGTGGCCCCCACACTCGATGACCCCCTTGCCTACGAAGGCGCCGAGCGCAGCTGGAAGCGTGCGGCACTGCCGGCGGTGGCGCTCGGCCTCGTGCTCGGGTTCTTCGCTTCGCCCTTCGGCGGCCTCGGGGCCTTCGCACTCGCCCTCGTGGGGCTGCGCTGGCGCCGGACCCGTGTGCTCTCGTTCCTCGGTGCCGCAGGTGCGATCGCACTGGCCGGCCTGGTCACGGCCTTCCTCCAGCACCGCCACGCCTATCCATGGGAGATCCGCTGGCCTCAGCACTTCAGCTGGGCTCACGTCCTCGGATGGGCGGCCTTGGTCTTCTTGGTGGTTGACACCACCATCGAGACCCTGCGCATTCGTCTACGCCGCTCGAAGGAGGACCTGGCCGCCGATGAGGCGGACGAGGCCTCCGCCACTGCTGCAGCCGACGCCTAGTCCTTCGATTCGGACTCTCCCTCGGGGAGTGGTGCGATGGGCAGGTTGATGTTCCAGTGCATGCCGGCCAGTCGCACGGCGATGCACAGGCCGGCACCGAAGGCGTACCACCACAGGCTGGTGCGATCGATCTCGAAGGCGATCACGATGACCGTCGAACCAAGCAGCGCCGGAACGGCGTAGAGACCCTGGCGGAGCACCTCGGGCACCTTGCGCAGCAGTACGTCACGAACCACACCACCGCCAGTGGCGGTGACGCAGCCCAGGAGCACGGCTGGGAGCGGACCGACGTTGTGCTGCAAGGCGATGTCGGTCCCGAGCACGGAGAAGAGTCCAAGACCGATGGCATCAAACGCGTCGATGGAGTGCTGCCAGCGATCGAGTGGTGTCCGCAGGATCAATGCGATGCAGGCTGCGGCGAGTGCGGCGACGACGACTCGCCAATCGAACAGTGCAATCGGTCGATCGTTCAGCAGGATGTCGCGGAGCGTTCCTCCGGCCAGCCCCACCGTGAGGGCGAGCACCCCCACACCGAAGAGGTCGAGGCGGGCCCGGATGGCCGCCAGAGCACCCGAGAGGGCGAACACGAAGGTGCCCATGATGCTGATGACCAAGATGGTGGTCGCACTCACCGAGGTGGAGACGACGGTCTGTTCGATCATGGGCACTCTTTGCGGGCTCAAAAGGGTTGGGATCCGGTCCGAGGCTAGCCCCCACCACTAATCTCGCCCTCGATGGAGACGGTGACCCGCATCGAATCGAACGGTAACGTCGACGCCCTCCTGCGGGCCTGCGCCCGTTTCCTCCTCCGCAACTCCGCCGAGGGCACCTTCGATCTGCAGTCCTCACTGCGTGCGATGGCCGCTCCCTATGGGTCCTCCATCGAGTCGTTGACCAACATGGAGGGGATCGTCCTCGTCATCACGCACGCTGACGGCACCCAGACCTCCGGGGTCGTCCACGCACAACCCACGCTCGAGCGGCTCGACCAAGTCTCGGAGTTCAAGCTGCTGGCCGAGGAGATCGCCTCGGGAGCGCTCGGAGCCCAAGAGGCCAAGGAAAGGATCGACACGCTCGAGAACTCGAAGCAGCCGTTCCCCTGGTGGGCCCGCTTCGTTGGTGTGGTGCTCTTTGCCACCGGGTTCGCTCCGGCCATGCAGGCCTCCTGGCGCGAGGTGGGTGTCTCGATCATCCTCGGCGCCGTGATGGCGGCGGTCTACCTGATCGGCGAGGAGACCAAGGTGCTGCGCACCATGCTCCCGTTGATCGCCTCGTCCGCCGTGGCCGTCGTGGACTTCGGGTTCTTCCACGATGCCCACGCCGCCGGTGGCCCCGTGCTCGTGATGGTCCCCGCCCTCTTCGTGATGATCCCCGGAGATTTCCTCTGTGCGGCCGCCGCCGAGATCGCCGTCGGACAGTTCACTGTGGGGACGATCCGGCTCGTCCAGTCCTTCTTCATCCTCTTCCAGCTCGCCGGAGGCGTGCTCGTCGGCGCCTTCTTGACGGGGGTGGGGACCGATTCGCTGGTCTCCTCCACCACGATCACCAACATCCCCTTCTTCGTCGTGGCCCTGGCTTGGATCCCCTTCACGGTGGGCCTCGCGTTGACCTTCTGTGCGCGCATGAAGGATCTCGGCTGGCTCCTCGGTGGCGTCTACGTCGCCTGGGGTGTCCAGCTGCTCTTCACCTGGCTCTTCGACGCCACTGCCGGCACGTTCATGTCGGCCGCCGTCATCACCTTCGCCGGCGTCCTGCTGAGCGCCAAGCGCGGTCGGCCCCCGTCACTGATCATGATCCTCGGCGGCGTCTTCGTCCTCACCGTGGGCTCGATGGCCCTTCGAGGGATCACCACCGCGGCCAGCGGCAACCTGATCGATTCGTTCAAGGACTTCACCGACTTCGCCCTCATCGCCGGTGGTCTGTCGTTCGGGTTGATCGTGGGGACAGGCTTTGGTCTCGCCGTGCTGCGGCGACGCTCAAGCACGCTGGCTGCCGCCACCGCCGAGCTGCGCTGAGGCCCACCCCTCAGCACCGACGCGGGACTGAAGAATCCCCAGTCGGCAAGGTTCTACTCCATAAACTCTGTTCCGGCGCACTTGTGCCGTCGATCTGATCCGGGAGGATTCTCGATGAACCTGACCAAGAAACTCGCTGCTGAACTCGTCGGCACCGCCATCCTGGTGTTCTTCGCCTGCGGCGTGGCCACCTTGATGTTCGGCTTCAAGTTCGCCGGCGGCTCGATCGCCGCAGGCATCGTGGCCACCGCTCTGGCCTTCGGCCTAGTCCTGGCTGGACTTGCGTACGCCATCGGCCCGGTCTCGGGCTGTCACGTCAACCCGGCGGTCACACTCGGCGCACTCATCGCCAAGCGCATGAGCATCGTTGAGGCCGTGGGCTACTGGGTCGTCCAGTTCATCGGCGGCATCCTCGGCGCGTTGCTCCTCTGGGCGGTCTTCTCAGGCTCCCCGCGCTACACGCGCACCGGCACCGGCCTCGGCGCCGACGGGTACGGCTCAGCCTCGATGACGCACCTCGGCGTCGGCTCCGCCTTCCTGCTCGAGGTGATCATGACGGCGGTCTTCGTCTTCATCATCCTCCAGGTGACCTCCAAGCTCGGCAACGCCACCCAGGCCGGTCTCATTATCGGCTTCTCCCTGGCCATCATCCACTTGCTCGGCATCGCCCTGACCGGCACCTCGGTGAACCCGGCCCGCTCCTTCGGCCCCGCCTTGCTGGTCGGCGGCACCGCGCTCAAGCAGGTCTGGCTCTTCATCGCCGCTCCGCTCGTGGGCGGTGCGCTTGGTGCGGTGGGCCACGCCCTGCTCGCCGGAAAGGACTCGGCTC
This sequence comes from uncultured Acidimicrobiales bacterium, assembly GCA_963923735.1. Classification (GTDB taxonomy): domain Bacteria; phylum Actinomycetota; class Acidimicrobiia; order Acidimicrobiales; family RAAP-2; genus CAIUMH01. Next base: position 3,584 of record CAWUMT010000061.1, on the reverse strand, counting down.
CAGCCTGAGTTCGAAACGTTGAAGAAGTGCGCACCAAGGGCGCCGATCGCTTGGCCAAGCCGAGGGATCGGCGCCCTTGGTCGTTGGCTTTGGTTGAATAGCGTCCGTGGCACAACGACTTGAGAAGATCGACCTCTCCGCTTCGATGTCGAAGGAGGAGTCCGAACGCCGCATCCTCGCCGCCCAACGCCACCTCCTGCACCTGCGTCTCGTGACCGGCGGCCTGCTCGGTGATGGCCAGCTGGGCCCGGGCATCCTGATCCTCATGGAGGGCTGGGACGCAGCTGGCAAGGGCGGTGCGATCAAGCGCATCGTCGCCCCGATCGACTCGCGCCACGTCACGGTGGCCTCCTTCGGCAAGCCCACGCCGCGCGAGTTCCGCCACCACTTCTTGTGGCGGTTCTTCCCCGAGATCCCCGGGCTGGGTGGCATGTCGATCTTCGACCGCACCTGGTACGGACGGGTCCTCGTCGAACGCGTCGAGGGATTCTGCGAGCCCAAGGCGTGGAAGCGGGCCTATGGAGAGATCAACGCCATCGAAGAGTCCCTGGCGGCCGAGGGAATGATCATCGTGAAGTTCTTCCTGCACCTCTCCGAAGAAGAGCAACTCCGCCGCTTCGAAGCGCGCCAGAAGGATCCTCTCAAGAACTGGAAGCTCACCGACGAGGACTGGCGCAACCGCAACAAGCGCGTGCCCTACGAAGAGGCCATCGACGACATGCTGGCCAAGACTGACACCGAGGTCGCTCCCTGGCACGTCATCGCCGGGGACTCGAAGCGCTTCTCGCGCGTGGCGGTCCTCGAGGCACTCAACGCAGAGATTGAACGAGGGATGCGCGCGTATGGCATGGAGCCGCCGCCCTCACAGGGTCTCGACTACGGCATCTGAGCCTTCGGGCGGATCTCGAGTCCGAGGCCTAGCCTCTCTTCCATGGACTTCCGCACCACCTCGCTCGCCGAGCTCGCCGCCTCAGTGCGCTCTGGTGAGCGCACTGCCATCGAGTTGACCCGCCACGCGCTCGAGCGCATCGACGCGCTCAATCCGACGATCAATGCCTTCGTGGCCCTCGATGCGGAGCAGGTTCTCCACCAGGCGGCCGCGGTGGACCAGCTGGTGGCCGACGGTGCAGACCCTGGGCCGCTCGCCGGGATCCCCATCGGCGTCAAGGACTTAGAGGACGCCGCAGGCTTCCGCACCACCGAGGGAGTCACCCTCTTCGCGGATCGGCCCGTGGCGGTCAAGGACTCCGAGTTCGTCGCCCGACTGCGTCGGGCGGGCTGTGTGGTGGTGGGCAAGACCAACACGCCGGAGTTCGGCTGGACCTCGCGCACCGAGAACGCCCTGTTCGGCCTGACCCGCAACCCGTGGAACCTCGAGCACTCCCCCGGCGGCTCCTCTGGCGGTGCCGCTGCCGCCATCGCCAGCGGCATGGTTCCCTTGGCCACGGGCTCCGACGGCGGCGGCTCGATCCGCATCCCTGCCGCAGCCTGTGGACTCTCGGGATTCAAGGCCTCCTTCGGGCGCATCCCCAACGGTGGCGCTACCCCGCCGGAGTGGCTGGACCTCGCCACCAAGGGCCCCCTCGCCCGCTCGATCCGTGACGTGGCGCTCGCCCTCGATGCCGTGGTCGGCCCTGATCCGACCGACCTCTCCTCGCTGCCGCGCCCCGAGGCCTCGTGGCTCGAGGCGGTGCGCGCGCCGAGCCTGCCCACCAAGGTGCTCTGGTCGCCCACCCTCGGCTACGCCACCGTCGATGCCGAGGTGCTCGCGGCGTGCGAGCGGACCTTGGAGCTCCTCGAGCAGCAGGGCACTGAGATCATCGAGATCGATGGGCCCTTCGAGGAGGACCCCGTGGACCCCTGGCTGCTCATCGTCGGGGTCTGCATCAACCGCGCCGTGGGCCACCTGAGCGAGGACCCTCGCTTCGGCGATCTCGACGCCACCCTGCAGCTCCTGATCACCGGCGGCGCGGTGGCCTCCGCCGTCGAGATGACCCGCGCGCTCGACACCGCGCACCTGTTGAACCTCAAGCTCGTCGAGATCTTCCACACCGCACCCCTGTTGTTGTGCCCGACCACCGCGGGCGTCGCTCCCCCCAACGCGCTCGGTGGGATGGGGCTGATCAACGGGGTCGAGGAGATCAACTGGGTCCAGATGACCTATCCGTTCAACCTGACCCGCTCCCCCGCCGCCTCGGTCTGCGTGGGCCGAGCCGCCAACGGGGTGCCCATCGGCCTCCAGCTGATCGGCCCCCAGCACGCCGATCAGCTGGTGCTCCGCTCCGCGGCGGCCCTCGAGGACCTGATCGGGTTCTCCGAGCTGGCCGAGCTTGAGGGGTCCGGCGGGCTGGCAGACTGAAGCCTCACCACCAGACATCCAAGCCAGGGAGGCTCCAATGGTGCTCATCGGCGTGATCGACACGATGTTCGCCCGCTACGACATGGGCGGCGCTGCGGTGGCCGAGCTCGAGTCCTGCCCGGGCTACGGCACCAAGTTCGAGGTCGTGCGCCGCACCGTCCCCGGGTTCAAGGACCTCGCCGTGGCGGCCAAGCGCATGATCGAGCTCGACGGGGCCCAGATCGTGGTGGCCTGCGGGATGCCCGGTTCCGCGGACGTCGACAAGGTCTGCGCACATGAGGCCTCCCAGGGCATCATGCAGGCCCAGCTGATGACCTCGACGCCCATCCTCGAGGTCTTCGTCCACGAGGACGAGGCGGACGACCCCGAGGTCCTGGCCTCGGTCTTCGAGAACCGCACCCGGGACCACGCCCGCAACGCCTACTGGCTCCTTTTCGAACCTGAACAGCTCATCGCTCGGGCTGGTCAGGGCATCCGTCAGGGCTTCGGTCACGCGGGACCCTTGGCCACCTGAGGCTCGAAAGCGCCCCGTGAGGGCCGATCTTCCCTTTCTGTCCGGCCACCGATAGCCTTTCGAGTTCCATGTCCTCGATGGACCCCACCCCTCCTGCGGCCCCTGAGCCGGATGCCGACGCGACGCCTGTGCGTCGCGGTCCTCGGCACGCCGCGAAGCGGACCCGACGATTCCGACTGTGGCCCCGCAAGCGCTGGGCCCAGGCCGTGGTCTCGGTGGGCCTGGTCCTCGTGCTGCTCGTCGGTGGGTACGCCGGCTGGGTCTGGTACCAGGCCAACAAGATCCACCACATCAAGGTGGGTGGCCTGGCCAAGGACTCCCAGTCGGTCCAGGGCACCGAGAACATCTTGATGGTGGGCTCGACCAGCCGGTGTGACTTGAAGGTCCAGAACCCCGCCTACGGCCTGTGCTCCCAAGGCGTGACCGGCGTGAACTCCGACGTCATCATGATCCTGCACCTCGACTGGAACCAAGGGCGGGTCTCGATCCTCTCGATCCCCCGCGACACCTTCATCCCGAACGCCCGCACCACCGGTGCGAACAAGATCGACGCCGCCCTCGCCGAGGGCCCCACCCAGCTGGTCAAGGCGGTCGAAGAGGACTTCGCCATCCCCATCCAGCACTTCGTGGAGCTGAACTTCGAGACCTTCGCCTCGGTGGTCGACGTGCTCGGCGGAATCCTGTCTCTTATACACATCTCCGAGCCCACGA
>CAWUMT010000060.1:0-7132 GCA_963923735.1 uncultured Acidimicrobiales bacterium | reverse complement strand
TGGGCTCGGAGATGTGTATAAGAGACAGCCCCATCCGAGGACCTGATAGCTCCACCAGGCCCCGAGCACCACGCCGAGCGACAGGGTGGTCCAGGCGAACAGCGCCCAGCGGCGGGTGTCGACCTGCCAGGCCTCATTCACCCGACCGGTGATCAGCATGGCGATGGCGAACGCGAATGGCACGGCGAAGCCGACCATCCCGATGTAGAGCAGCGGCGGGTGGATCGCCACGAGCGGGTTGTTCTGCAGGAGGGCGTTGGGGCCCGCACCGTTCGAGGGGATGACGCCGATGGTCTGCGCGAAGGGGTTCGCCGGGCCAGCCATCAGGGCGAAGAAGAAGGCGAGGATGCCGAGCAGGATGGCCAGCGCCCAACGGACCAACAGGTCCGAACCCTGCTTCAAGTAACGGAAGTAGACGGCGACGATCATCACCGAGAGCGCGAGTCCCCACAGCAGGATCGACCCCTCGAGTGCAGACCACATGCCGGTGATCGAGTAGATCAGCGGGGTGACGCGTGCGTTGTTCTCTGCGACGTAGGCGATGGAGAAGTCATGGGTGATCAGGGCCCACTGCATCGCCACGGTGGCAATGAGGGCACCGAGCACGGCGACCGGGATGAGCAGGCGTCCATCGAGACCGGTGAGCGCCTTGCGCCCCCGTTGCTGACGGAGACAGTCGATGGCGATCAGGACGCAGCCCAAGCCTGCACTGATCAGCGCCAGCCAGACCCCCGCCGTACCGAGGTGGGCGCGCATCTAGTGCTTCGTACCGTCCTTGGCCGTCACACGATCCGGGTGCTGCTCGATGTAGTCGGCGGTGTGCTTGACCATGATCTGGTTGGAGAGGAAGGTCGTCGAGGTTGCGGACTCGAAGTGGCCGACCACAACGACGGGCATGTCTGCCTTGAACAGCTGCGGCGGCGTGCCGGAGTTCACAACATGGACCTGGGCACCGCCCTGGGCCACGTCGAAGCTCGCTCCGTTGACTCGACGCTCGACGGTCCCGGCCACCACCGTGCCTTCGAGTCGGAAGGTCGAGACGCCGATCTTGTCCTTCTGGCCCATCGCCTCGGACACGGTCTTGAAGTAGTCAAGCGAGGAGCCGAGGCCCTTGATGAGCAGGAACCCCACCGCCGCGACCACCACGATGCCCACCATGGCGAGACGCAGTCTCGGGCGGCCCGTGCGGCCAGGATTCGGCGCAGGCGCGACCGAAGAAGGAGCGGTGGTCTCGTCGGTCACGAACCACTCCGCTTCCGCCGAGCACGCCGATCCCGCAAGACGAGGGAGATTCCGTAGGCAACCAAGGTCACGATGGTCACAACGTATCCGCCAACCACGTAGCTCATGAGGTCACCCCCTCCGCCCGACGCTCCGCCAGCGCGTCGGCGAGTTCGACATCCTCACCGGAGTGCGCATTGACTTCGATCCGGTACCGAAGCAGGACCATCCAAGCGAACAGCGCGGTGAAGGCGATGAAGCTGAGCAGGAGGGTCCAGGCCATCGAACCGTGGATCCTCGGCTTGAGATTGGGGTTCAAGACCGTCGCACTCTGGTGCAGGGTGTTCCACCAGTTCACGGCGAAGTGCACGATGGGCACGTCCACTGCCGCAAACAGCGCGGCCGCCGCACAGCGACGGGCACGGGTCTCAGGATCTGCGGGAACTCGCCGCAGGGCGATGTAGCCGAGGAACAGCACGGCCAGCAGCGCCGTGGCGGTGAGCCGTGCGTCCCAGGTCCACCACACGCCCCAGGTGGCGCGCCCCCAGATCGAACCGGTGACCAGGGTAAGCAGGATGAAGACCACCCCGACCTCGACTGCGGAGGCAGCGAGGCGATCCCACTTGAGGCTGCGGGTCCGCTTCCAGAGATAGAGGAGACTGCACAGCGCCGCCATGGCGATGGCAACGTAGAGCGCCACCCAGGCCTCTGCGGGGTGAATGTAGACGAGCCGCACGTACTCGAGCTGGTTCTCATCATCGGGGGTCACCCAGAGCCCAAGGATCACATCGAGGACGCAGAGCAGGATCGAGGTCGGGCCGAGGATACGGATTGCGCGGTTCATCAGGATTCCTCCAGAGGACCGTAGAGCACGATGCCCAGTGCTGTGTAAACGAGTGCGAAGACCGCCAGAATCCCCAGCCATCGAGCCCCCGAACCCGAGCCAGTCACCACGGAGGCGTCGAAGGCCTTGGCCCCTGCGATCAGGACAGGGGCGGTGATGGGAAGCAGGAGCACCGGCAGAAGCGTGGCCCGGATGCGTGCCTCTCCGGCCAGCGAGCCATAGAGGATCGATGCGGCGCACAGGCCGATGGCGGCCAGCACGCACGAGGCGATCAGCGTCGCCCAGGCCGTGACTAGGACGTGGAAGACGATCAGGACTCCGACCAACAGGACAGCCTCCAAGAGAAGCACCTCGACCAAGAGCGCCAGCATCTTGCCGAGGAAGATCCCCGCCGGGTCGAGGCCGAGCAGTCGGGAACCCTCTCGGGTGGCCCGAGTTCCCTCCACCGCGATGGAGCGTTGCGCCGCGAGCACCACCGAGAGGAGGATCGAGAGCCAGAAGAGCCCGGGCGCCGCCTCAGCCAGCAGGCCGGGCTTGGGACCCAAGGCGAAGGCGAACAACAAGAGGGTCAGCAGCGCGAAGGGAAGCACTTGCCACAGCCCCACCCGGGTGCGAAGCTCGATGCGCAGGTCCCGTCCTGCGACCAGGAGCGCGTCACGCCACATCGGTGACTCCCGCAGCATCTCTGCGACCTCGAGAGGTGTCGATGACGGCTCCGCCGCCCATCGTCACCACTGTGTCGGCGAGGGAGACGGCCAGCTCAGGCTCATGACTGCTGAGCACGACCACCGCACCTCCGCGTGCGGCCTCGTTGCACAGTTCGCCGACGAGGTGGCGCGTGGACGCGTCGAGTCCCGCATGAGGCTCATCGAGAAGCCAGAGCGCGGGGCGGCGAGCTGCGAGCCACGCCAAAGCAACCCGGCGTCGTTGGCCTTCGCTCAACAGGCCCAACGGGGTGGCCACCGCTCGACCCTCGAGGCCCACTCGCTCGAGAGCAGCATCGGCCCCTGCCGGATCGAGCCGCGCCGCTCGAAGTGCGAAGCGAAGGTTCTCCCGTGCGTCGAGCTCCTCGTAGAGCCCAGGGTCGTGCCCGGCGAGTCCCACCTGGCGACGCAGTTCGGCGGCGCCGTCAGGAAGCTCGCAACCGAGCACCACGGCCTCGCCGCTGCGCAGGGGAAGGAGTCCTGCCAACAGGCGGAGGAGTGAGGTCTTGCCCGCACCATTGGACCCGAGGAGTGCGAGCACTTGACCCGCATCGAGGTCGAGATCGACCCCGGCAAGCACCGGGAACCCGCCTGAGAGAGCCACGGCGGAGCGGAGGGAGATGGCGGGGGCCATGGGGCCTCCATCGTACCGAACCCCTCAAGGAGGCCCTTACGAGGAGGATCAGCCCAGCTGGCGGGAGAGTTGGTCGAGATCGGACTCGACCATCATCTCGACGAGGCGCTCGAATCCCACCTCACGGGTCCAGCCCAGCTCGGCTTCGGCCTTCGAAGGATCACCCACCAGCAGGTCCACCTCGGCGGGGCGCAAGAAGCGCTCGTCGATCACCACGTGATCCTCCCAGTTGAGGCCAGCCACGTTGAAGGCGATCTCACAGAGCTCTCGCACCGGGTGGGTCTCGCCGGTGGCGACGACGTAGTCCTCAGGCGTGTCGCGCTGGAGCATCAGCCACATTGCCCGCACGTAGTCCGCCGCATAACCCCAGTCCCGTCGCGCATCGAGATTGCCGAGCGAGATCGTCGAGTCGAGGCCGAGCTTGATGCGAGCAACGCCATGGGTCACCTTGCGCGTGACGAACTCAAGGCCGCGTCGCGGGGACTCGTGGTTGAACAAGATGCCGCTCGAGGCATGCAGGTCGTAGGACTCGCGGTAGTTCACCGTGATCCAGTGGCCGTAGACCTTGGCCACGCCGTAGGGGCTGCGAGGGTAGAAGGGAGTGTCCTCATCCTGAGGGACCGCCTGGACCTTGCCGAACATCTCCGAGGAGGATGCCTGGTAGAAGCGGATCTCAGGGTTGACCGTACGGATCGCATCAAGAACGCGGGTCACTCCCAACGCCGTGGTCTCCGAGGTCAGCACCGGCTGGGACCACGAGGTCTGGACGAAGGACTGCGCTGCAAGGTTGTAGACCTCGTCGGGCTTGTGCTCTCGGAGCACGTTGATCAGCGACACCTCGTCGAGGAGGTCACCGGCGGCCAGGGTGATCCGGTCCTGAATGTGGGAGATCCGCTCGAAGTTCACCGTGGAGGACCGACGGACCACGCCGATGACCTCATAGCCCTGCTCGAGGAGGAACTCAGCGAGGTAGGAACCGTCTTGGCCCGTGACTCCCGTGATCAATGCTCGCTTGGACATCAGGTGACTTTCCTCCGAGCCGCCGCTTCGGGCGGCGGAACTGGCCTCCAAACTACCCCATCGCCCTTGCCCTACCGGTGCCACAATGCTTGACGTGCAACGTGTCGCCATCGTCTCGTATCGACTCGGAGGTGCCGATGGCGTCTCGGTCGAGGCGGCCAAGTGGGCAGGGGCCCTCACGAAACTGGGGCTCGAGGTGTCCCTCGTCGCCGGTGCTGGTTCTCGCGAGGTTCAGATCGTCGAAGGCCTCGGGCTCGATGCGTCCTCACCGGTCGATCGCGTCGGGCTCAAACGAGCACTTCAAGACGTCGACGTCGTGATCGTCGAGAACCTCTGCTCGCTTCCCCTCAATCCTGCGGCAGGCGAGGCCGTCGCAAGTGAGCTGCGAGGTCGACCCGCGATCCTCCACCATCACGATCTTCCCTGGCATCGCAACGACACCATCGGCTCGCCCCCTCCGCCGGACGATCCGAACTGGCTGCACGTGACCATCAGCAATCTCCACGTTGCCGAACTCGCAGCCGCAGGAATCGATGCCGAGGTGATCTACAACCGATTTGACCTCTCCCCCACGCTCGGCGCCAGAGCATCGACTCGGTGGATGATGAACGTCAAGGACGAAGAGCTGCTGATCCTTCAACCCACTCGTGCGCTCCCCCGCAAGAACATCCCCGGAGGCCTCGCCCTCGCCGAGGCCCTCTCGGCGACCTACTGGCTCACGGCTGCAGCCGAGGACGGTTATGAGAACGAGTTGGCGAGGCTGCTGGCGGAGACCCCGGTCCCGGTGCTCCGAGGCCAGGGCCCGGGCTCCATCGATGACGCCTACGCCGCCTCGGACCTCGTGGTCCTTCCCTCTATCTGGGAAGGATTCGGCAACCCTGTGATCGAATCCGTGGCGCACCGTCGACCGCTCGTGCTCGGGACCTATCCGGTGGCCGAGGAGATCCGTGGACTCGGGTTCGACTTCCCCACGCCCCAGGACCTCCCCGCAATCCGAGCGCTCCTTGCTGAGGATCCCGAACAGAGCGAGGCCCGCTTCGAGGCCCATCTGGCGGTGGCGGCTCGCTACTTCGACCTCGCAGACCTTCCCGAGACCCTCTCAGGACTGCTCCGCCGTCTCGACCGGTAACCTTGACCCCCATGACCACGACCTCTGAACCGACCAAGCGCCTGACCGGCGAACAGCGTCGGTCCCAGCTCCTCGAGGTCGCCGCCGGCCTGTTCGCCGAGCGTGGCTATCAGGCCACCACCATGGATGACGTGGCAGAGGCCGCAGGCGTCACCAAGCCGCTGCTCTACCAGCACTTCAATTCGAAGAAGGACCTCTATCTCGAACTGGTCGACGAAGTGGCCGGTCGGATCCTCTCCGCGATCGCCGGCGCCGACGAGCGTGCTGCATCGGGTCGTGAGAAGGTCGAGCTCTCCCTCGGGGCCTACTTCCTCCTCGTCGTCGAGGATCGCGCGTCGTTCCAGCTGCTCTTCAATCGGGATCACGGCGGTGACACCGATCTCGGACGTGCCACCCGCCGAGTGGAGCGGGCGCTCATCTTGGCCATCGATCCCCTGATCGATGCTGGCCTCGATGAGGAGCACCGTCAGTTCCTGGCCGCAGCGATGGTCGGCATGGCCGAGGGATCGACACTTGCGTGGATCGATGCACAGGGAGATCGGGTTCTCGCCGACCCAGCAGACCGAGAGGCAGAAGCTGCACAGCTGGCCCGCCGGCTCTCCAGCCTGATGTGGGCGGGCCTGCGCGCTGTCTCGAAGGGTTGAGCCTCAGCCCAAGAGCACGATGAGGGCCTGGCTCAGGCCCCAGATCTCCTCCGCACAGCGGTTGTAGACGAGCTGGTCTCCTCCGAGCGGATCGCTGACGTCGACCTCCTCAGCGAGCTCACTTCCCCCAAGGTATGCGGCAGCGATGCGCGCACGTGGTTCAACGGGCTCGGCAGGCAGGACACGCACGAGTCGATGCATCGTGGCGACCCGCTCCGCCGCCTCGGGGTGGTGATTCCGCACATAGGCGACATGATCTGCCTCCATCGCCACGATGAGGTCAGCCCACGCGCAGTCCTCTGCAGTGAGCTGGTGGGAGCGATGGACTCGCAGAGGAAGGTGATCGAGCCCCTCGATGGCGGCAACGGCGGATCGAACCCGAGTGCTTGCCGGTTGGTTCTCGATCGCATGCGTGCCGGCAGTTGCGATCTCGAGCCCGAGTCCCTCGAAATCGGACAGTTGCGCCAACATCGTGCCCGCCATGACCGACCGGGCAGCGTTGCCGGTGCACAACGTGAGCACCCTGAGGGTGCTCACAGATACTCCTTGCGACGGAGCCAGACCAAGGCGAACCATCCGGCCACCGGCGGAAGGTAGGCGGTGAAGAGACGCTGGATGAAGACGGCGGCCACTGCCTCGTTGTCCGGGATGCCTGCGGCCTTGAGTCCGAGGATCATTCCGGCTTCGACCACCCCCATGCCGCCGGGGACCGGAGAGAGCCCACCGATGACCGAGCCCATCGTGATCACCACGATGATCACGGGCAGGTTCAGGTGCTGGCCCACCGAGTGGAGGGCCGTGCCGAGCGCGATGGCCGTCACCAGCTGGGCGAGCAGCATCCCACCGAAGATCTCCACGAGCTTCCTCGGCGTCTTCGACAACGTCTTGAGGTGATCGAACGCCTCGTGGACTTTGGGCAGCAGCTTGGCCGCCACC
>CAWUMT010000059.1:0-7236 GCA_963923735.1 uncultured Acidimicrobiales bacterium | reverse complement strand
GTCGGGACTTCACCATCAACGCCATGGCCCTTGAGCTGCCTTCGATGGAGCTCCTTGACCCCTTCGACGGGTTGTCCGACCTGATCACCAAGCGTCTGCGGACCCCGCTCGATCCGAAGGTCTCTTTCGAGGACGATCCGTTGCGGATGCTGCGCGCCGCGCGCTTCGCGGCGCGCTTCACCCTGGAGCCCGACCCTGAGCTGCTCGAGGCGGTGCGCGCCATGGCCGATCGACTCGAGATCGTCTCGGCCGAGCGCATCCGTGACGAGCTCGATCGGCTCATGCTGCTTCCGGTCCCTTCGGTGGGGCTCTGGTTCGTGGTGCGCACCGGGCTCGCCGAGCACTTCCTGCCCGAGCTGCCCGGCCTCGAGGTGGAACAGGACCCCATCCATCAGCACAAGGACGTGCTCGCCCACACCCTCGCCGTGGTGGACAAGACCTCACCGGATCGCCTGCTTCGGCTCTCCGCGCTCTTCCATGACGTGGGCAAGCCCCGCACGCGCAACGTCAGCCGGGAGGGAGTGAGCTTCCACCATCACGAGGTGGTCGGCGCTCGCATGACGGACAAGCGGATGAAGGCGCTTAAGTACTCGAACGAGGACCGTGAGACGGTGGTCGCCCTCGTCGAGCTGCACCTGCGCTTCCACACCTATCGGCTCGGCTGGACCGACAAGGCGGTGCGTCGCTACGTGCGCGACGCAGGTGAGCACCTCGATCGGTTGAACGAGCTCACGCGCTGTGACTGCACCACGCGCAACGCCAAGAAGGCCGCGGCGCTCTCACGGCGAATGGACGAGCTCGAGGAGCGCATCGTCGTGCTGCGCGAACAGGAGGAGCTCGATGCGATCCGTCCTGACCTTGATGGAGCGCAGATCATGGAGCACCTCGGGATCGGCCCTGGCCGGGAGGTGGGTGAGGCCCTGACGTACCTGCTCGAGATCCGCCTCGATGAAGGACCCTTGGGTACGGAGGAAGCCACAGCGCGGCTCGATGCGTGGTGGGCCGAGCGTTCGAACTGACCGGCGGCCTCGGCACCCGAGAGGGTGATGGTGGGGCTAGCTGGAATCGAACCAGCGACCTCAGCATTATCAGTGCTGCGCTCTAACCGACTGAGCTATAGCCCCGGGGGAAAGGCACTCTAGCCGAGGCCGGCGCGTGCCTTCGAAGGCGGCCTCAGGACACCTTGGAGGCCACCAGCTGGGCCAAGGCCTGTGCACCGGGCCCGTTGATAGCCAGATGGGTGCCGTCTGCACCGAACCACTCGGGGTGCTCGGCGGCGAGACCGTGCCAGTCGACGAGGACGGCGTTCTTCATCGAGGCCACACCTGCGGCGATCACGAGGTTGTTGGGGTCCTGCCAGTCGCGATCGACGAAGGTGTTGACGAAGACCACCTTGGAGGCGCCTTCGAGGGCGTTCTTCATTGCGGCGAAGTTGTCTGCGGTGATGGGACCGTTGGTGGAGAGTCCGATGATCACGGTGGCGCCGAGTTGGCCCGCAGCCTTGAGTTGGTTGACGAGGTCGACGCCCTGGGACCACTGGCGGCTCACGGTGCCGTCCACGCTCGCGCCGGGGAGTGCCTCTTCAAGCGGCTGCTTGTAGTCGATCATCACCGAGTCACCGATGGCGGTGATCTTGCCCGGCACGAAGCCGGGCCCCGGGGCCTGAGTCGTGGTGGTGGGTGCCGTCGTCGTCGTGGACGTCGGCGTGGTGGCCTTGGGAGCGTCGGAGGCCTTCGACGAGGACTTCGAGGTCATGAGCACGGCGCTGAGTGCGCCGACGACGACGAGGAGCACCAGCACGACGACGGCGGTGCGACGCCGAGCGCGACGCTGGGCGACGCGTCGATCGGCGCGACGCGGTGAAGGGGTGGGGGTGGATTCCGACATGGCGAAATTCTCCCACGGCACCACTTGACGACGAGGTCACCCCGAGGTCGTTGTGGGAGGCTTCGGACCAATGCTTCCGTATCAGTTCGTCTTCATCGGCGCCGTCATCGGAATGTCGGGCACCTTGATGTATGCCTGGAACACCTTCAAGGGCCTGACTCAGCCCAACCGGGTCAGCTGGGTCCTCTGGACGATCGCACCGATGTTGGCGGTGGCCTCCGAGCTCCGCAGTGGGGCGGACTGGCAGTGGGTGACCACCTTCGTCATCGGCCTCGGACCCGCCGTGGTCGTGCTGGCCTCTTTCGCCAACCACGGAGCGGTGTGGCGGCTCGGCCCCTTCGACCTGGCCTGCGGAGCGGCCTCGGTGGGCGGGTTGGTCCTCTGGATTCTGACCTCGAACGACACCCTCGCACTCTGTGCCTTCATCGCTGCCGACGCCCTCGCTGCCCTGCCCACCGTGCGCAAGGCCTGGCGACAGCCGGGCACCGAATCGGCGTGGGCCTTCGGCCCATCGCTCATCTCGTGTCTGCTCACCTTGGCCACGGTGACGGCTTGGACATTGGCCAACGTCGGCTTCGTGTGCTGGATCTGCCTGCTCGACGGCCTGCTCTTGGTTCTCATCTCTGGGAAGATCGGCCCACGTATCCGTGGAGAGCGCGCGGACGAGCTGGGACCCCCGCTCGAGCGCGTGCTCGGACCGAGGAAAGAGGGCTCCTGATGGCGACCGAGGAGACGGCTCCACTCACCGCACAGAGTGCCCGGCAGCGCCAAGAGGGCAAGGCACGCCGCGAGGCTGTCCCGCGCAAGGACCTCGGCGTGCTTCCCGATCGTCCGGCCTCCTTCGATCCGGTGGCCTCCCTCGAGGCCCAGGAACAGGGCCGGGTACCTGAGCTGCTGCCCCTGCGTCACGCGCGCATGGCCCAGGATGAGTTCGCCTTCCTGCGTGGTGCCGCCGGGGTGATGGCCTATGACCTCTCGTTGGGACCGAACACCGGGATCACCACGCAGCTCTGCGGTGACGCGCACATCATGAACTTCGGCGTCTTCCTCTCTCCCGAGCGCCACCTGGTCTTCGACGTCAACGACTTCGATGAGACCCTGCCGGGGCCCTTCGACTGGGACGTCAAGCGCATGGCCGCCTCCGCCGCGGTGGCCATGGCCTCACAGGGCTTCGCCGAGACGGAGATCGCCGAGTCGATTCGCCGGCTCAGTCAGCGTTATCGAGAGTCGATGCTGGGCTTCGCTCAGATGGGCCACCTCGACGTCTGGTACCAGCGCTTGGACCTCAAGGACAACCTCGACGATCTCCGACAGGTCTTCCGCTCGAAGGAGGGCTCCCCCGTCGATGACATCATCGCCCGGGCCGAGCGCTCCACCTCGACGAGGGCCTTCCGTAAGCTCACCACCTTCGAGGGCGGTCGGATCCGCTTCCGCTCTGATCCCCCGCTGGTGGTCCCTTTGGACGAGCTCGTGGTCCAGGGCGGGTCGTTCACGGGCCGGACGACCGAGGACATCGTCGACACGGCACTGGCGAACTACGCCTCCACCCTGTCGACCAGCCACGCGGAGCTCCTGCGCACCTATGAGAAGGTCGACATGGCTCGCAAGGTCGTCGGTGTCGGCTCGGTGGGGACGCGCGCCTTCATCCTGCTGCTCATGGGACGGGACCTCGACGACCCGTTGATCCTGCAGCTCAAGGAGTCGGTGCCCTCCGTGCTCGAGGCGTACCTCGGCGCGGCGGCTCAGGAGAACCACGGTGCGCGGGTGGTCGCCGGCCAGCGCCTCATGCAGACGACACCTGATCTGTTCCTGGGCCACGTGCGTGCGCAGTACAGCACCACCGAGACCCACGACTTCTACTTCCGCCAGTTCCACGACGGGAAGGCCTCGGCCGATCTGACCAACGTCGTCAAGCTTCGGAACTTCCGGGCCTACGTCGGTGCGTGCTCCTGGACACTGGCCCGGGCGCACGCCCGGTCGGGGAACCGGATGGCCATCGCCTCCTACCTCGGGGACACCCCGGGCTTCGACAAGGCCATCACCAACTGGGCCATGGCCTACGTCGAGCGCAACCGGGCCGATCACACGGCGTTCCTGGCCGCCATCGACTCAGGCCGTCTGGCCACCACCACGCTTCTCTGAGTTCGGCTCAGCCGAGCGCGGGGACCGGCAGCTCGGTGCCGCAGTCCGAGGGGGCACTCAGTCCGTCGAAGCGCTGCTGAAGGAAGGTGAACGCGCTCGGCGCCCCGGCCTGGCCGGCTTTCATGTGACCGAGTGCACCGATGTAGGCCCAGCTCACCGGTGCATGGGCCGTACAGGCCGCCTCGAGGAAGTGCGAGGTCGAGCCGGGCAGCACGAGCGGGTCATCCATGCCCTGGACCACGTAGGTCGGCACCGAAGGGGTCGGGGGGACGTTCAGGTTCAGCGCCTGCGCCCACGACGCGTTGGTCATCGGGTTCATCCTGAGGGGATGACCGAGTCCGATCAGGTCGGAGATGACCACGTCCAAGGCCCCAAGGAGCAGGCACTGGTTGGCCACACGTGCGATGCGCGCCTGAGGCCAGTTCGACACCACGTTCGGATTGAGGTCGGGGTATGCGGCCGGATAGCCCCGCAGGACCTCGAGACCGACCACTGAGCCGGCATCGGTGTTCCACAAGCGCGGGATCAGCACGTCGAGTGCGGCAGCTGGAGCCGCGGCAGCCGCACCGACGATCTGGAGCTCAGGAGCCAGCTGCGGCGCGAGCGCCTCGGCCCACAGCACGGCATGACCGCCCTGGGAGTGGCCCCAGAGTCCTACTCGGGTGCCGGCCTCAGTCTCGGGGATCTGGCGAGCTGCCCGCGCGGAGTTGAGGAGGTCGGCTGCCTCGGAACGCCCCACCAGGTACTCCTCGGTCCCTCGGGTGCCGAGGCCGGCGTAGTCGGTGGCGGTCACCACCCACCCGGCCGAGAGGAACATCGAGAGGCCCTGGACGTCGCCGGTGGGGTTGGCCGAGCGGCTCGGCGCGCACGAGACGCCCATGCCGATGGTCGGATGGGCCCACGCCACGACGGGGCGGAGGTGCGCGACCAGCGAACCATTGTCCTTCGGGGCGAAGACCATCCCCGAGCTGACCGCCTTGGACCCATCGGACGTCGTGGTCACGTAGAGGACCCGCCAGGCCGATGCGTTGGTCAGGGTCACCCCGAGGGGCTCGGAGCGCAGGAGCGTCCCCGGCGCCTTGTCCTGCCAGCCCGAGGGAGCCAGATAGAAGGGAGCAAGGCCCGACTGACGGCGATCCGTGGTGACGGTGCGATCGGTGATCACCACCGCGGCGACCACCACCACGATGAGGATCAGCGCGAGCAGGGTGGCGCCGAGGCCGAGGAGGTAGCCGACGACGCGCCCGTGACGGCGGGTGTGGACGGGTTCTCGGGCGTGCTCAGCCATCAGGATCGAGGCTAGGCCGTCGGTCCTGACACCGAGAACCAACTGAGCGACTGACCTAGGATGAGCCCACCTCGGGCGCACCTCATCGTTGATGGCGTGCGCACCACCTCAAGAGAAGGACACCTCTGACGATGCGAGCCCACACCTCGATTCGCACCCTGCTCGGCGCCGTCGCCCTCTCGGGCGCCAGCTTTGTCTTCGTCGCCGGTCCTGCCGGCGCAGTGGACCCGACCACCACTTCGACGGTGGCACCGACGACCTCAACGCCGGCCACCACCACGACGACGGCACCGGCGACGACCACAACGCAGGTGGCGACCACGACGACGGCCAAGGCCACCACCACCACGCACAAGGCGACCACGACGACTGCGGCGGCGAAGTCCACCTCGAATGCGGCAACCTGGGCTTGGATCCTCGGTGCCATCGCACTGGTGGCGCTCATCGTCGCCGGCGTGGCCGCCTTCATGGGGGCCAAGCGGCGCCAGGAGGCCGGAGACGCCTGGGTGCCCCAGGCTCGTGCCGGTCTTGAGAACGCCTCACTGGCTCGCAGCATGCTGATCGCCCAGCCCACTGGTGGCGACGCTCAGGTCTCCCAGGTGCGTGCCCAGGCCGAGGATGCTGCCCGCGCCCTGGATCGAGTGGCTGGCTCCGCTCCCGATGAGCCCCGTCGCCAGGCGGCCTCCTCGGTGGCCGAGGGACTCCGCGGCGTGATCTTCTGCCTCGAGGCCGAGCACCTGCTTCGTGCAGGTTCGGCGGCACCGACCGCAGCGCAGCTGGCAGAGGCTGACGTGGCACGTCGCCGTCGGGCTGCCGAGCTCGACGCAGCCCTGGCTCAGCTCGACTTCATCACCCGCCCGCCGGCTCGCTGAGCCGACGGACGGGCGAGGTCCCGTTCAACGACGAGGACTTATCGACCGGTGCAGTAGTTGTGCCAGCCGCCGTACCCGCCACCGACTCGGTAGAGGTGGAAGGCGACGAGGTCCTGGACGGCCCTCGGTGCATCACCCGGTGTGGCGAACTCCCCGAAGGGCTGCCATACGTTGCGATAGGCCTGCCACGAGGAGATCAGGATTCCGTAGGCACCTGAGACCAACTCGTAGCGGTTGTTGGATTCCGCCCATCGGATGCAGGTGAACATCGAGTTGTTCACCGTCCATGCGGCAGCCACTGCTTCGGCGGCAAGTTCAGCCGGGATCGCAGGACCACTCTGTTTCGCCGCGATGGTCTGAACCTTCACTGGCTGCGTGATGGGTGCAGGGGTGGCCACTGCAGAGGTGGCCGACACGATGCCCACGCTGAGGAGTAGCCCGAGCACGGCAACTGAGGCCGCAATGGCCGGCAGCACGAGGTTGCGCCGCGGGGTCGGCTCAGTCCTGGCACTCGTGGGCACCGAGAGACCCTCGGCAGCCTCTTCGGCAGGTGTGATGAGCAGCTCGGGCCGCCGATGGCGACGCTTGAGCATGATGAACAGTGCAAGTGAGGCCAGCAAGCCCGTGAGGGTTGCCAGCGAGATGAAGCGACGGGGCATGTCCGCGTCCTTCCTTCCTTCAGGTCGATCCACCCCTCCGCAGGGTGAAATGCGATCGGTCAGTTGGTCGGTGTGCGGGAACTCGGCCGTTCGGTCAGTGAACTTGCGGACCCAGGCGCATTGGCACGGGTCGGGGAGTGAGGTCGCCCACTCGCAAGCTTGATTGGCCGGGGGAACCCGTGGTCAGAAGACTGGTCAATTACGACCTGTTGCTCTGCTGACCATTTGGTTCTTGATGCTGCTTCTCCTGAGGGCCCTTGGGAGTCCTCACACTGAGGAGGCCCGCCGGCACCGTTGGCGACCCGAGATCGTCATCCCGGTTTGGGTACGAGGGAAAACCCTAGGAGGCCGGTATGGCATCTAGGGCGAAAAAAATCTATTAATTCGT
>CAWUMT010000058.1:0-7275 GCA_963923735.1 uncultured Acidimicrobiales bacterium | reverse complement strand
GGAGCGGCGACGGCCGATGGTCGGGTCCACATGCCCGGGCTCACGGCACCGGGATCGGACTTCAAGTTCTGGAAGCTCCGCTCGGAGTACACGCCCTAGAGCAGCCCCGCCACGTCAGTGGCAGACTCATCTCGACGGATCCGACGAGAAGGAGTCGAACGATGGCAACCGGCGCGATGGTGGTGTTCTCCAACCCGACCGAGGGACGCGAGGACGAGTACAACGACTGGTACGACAACACGCACCTTCCCGAAGTCTGCGCACTCGATGGCGTGGTCGGTGCTGCTCGCTACCAGCTTGCGGCCGAGGACCCGAACGCTGCACACCGCTACCTGGCGATCTACGAGCTCGACCAGCCTGGTGACGTGGTGATGGCGAACCTCATGGAGGGCATGAACCACGGCAAGGTGAACATGTCCGATGCCATCGACCTGTCGACCACCTCGATGGTGGTCTGGGAGAAGCGCTCCGAGCACCGTCCCTGAGTCTTACGGGCTCTGCGCCCGAGAGTTCTCCTCAGCCGAGTTCGAGCGTGACCGCCACGCCGGGCGCGGCGTTGGCGAGCAAGGTGCCATCGACCCAGCTGTGCTGGTTCGGCACACCACCGTGCAGTCGAGCGGAGCCCACGACGCGCTCGTCTTGACGGGCGATGACGCGTCCTCGACGGATTCGCTCGTCGGTGCGCAGAACGAGGCGATCCGGCAATGTGTGGGCGCTGATCAGATTCGGCCAGGCCCAGCTCAGTGGTGCAGTGACGTGGAGCACGAGGTATTCAGAATCCGTGGGCTGACCGAGGGAGGCGGCGATGTGCTGTGCAGCTCGACGCCCGTTGAGAGCGCATCGATCTGCGGTCTCCACCGGGTGGACAAGGTTGCCTGCGGCATAGAGCCCGGGCAGCTCAGTACCACCGCCGAGGTCGGCACGCGGACCTCGGGTGGATGGATCGAGGCCGAGGCCAAGGCGGCGGGCCAGGTCCGCATCGGGGATCCAATCGCCTGAGGTGATGAGCACGTCGGCAGCGAGGCGCTCCTCGGCGCCGGTGTCGAGGTCTCGCAGGATCACCGACTCAAGACGACCGCGTCCTTCGAGTCCGACGATCGAAGTCCTCGTCCGCAACGGCACGTGCAGGGCGAGGCGAAACGCACTGGTCGCGCCGCGCACCGACTGACCTGCAGACTGGTCCGTCACCATCGCCACCGTCGTGACGCCCGCATGGCGGAGGCTCAGCACGGCGGAGTACGACACATGCTCCGCACCGAGCACCACGGCACGCCTACCGATGGGCACGCCTGCGGCCACCCAGGTCTGGAGCTGCCCGGTGGTCAGGATTCCAGCGGGTCGGTCGCCGGGGATCAACCGGGCTGGGCGTGGTCGCTCTCTCGCGCCGGTGGCCAGAAGGGTCGCTCTGGTCGCGACGTCCTCGAGACCAGCCGCAGAGGTGAGGCGGATGCCTCCTGCCTCGTTCAGTGTCGCCGTGGTTCCACAACGGAGATCAACCCCCGCGCGCAGTGCCGTCTCGGTGAGCCGGCGGGCATAGGCAGGACCTGAGAGCGAACGATGAAGGTCACGGATCCCGAAGCCCTGGTGGTCCGAGTGACGTGGGATCCCTCCGGCTTCTGCTTCTCGTTCGACAACGAGGACCCGATCGATGCCGCGGCGACGCAGCTCGGTGGCCGCCGAAAGCCCGGTGGGCCCGGCGCCGACGATGAGGACATCGACGTCCACTGCGTTCATGGGCGACCGGACCCGGTGAGCTCGGCAAGGCTCAGACCCGAGGCGTGACTGAGCATCTCAAGGACCACGGCTGAGCAGTAGAAGCCCTGACAGCGCCCGTTCATCGCGCGGGTACGACGACGCAGGCCCCCCGAGGAGCGGGCTCCGAGCTCACCTTGGAGTGCGTTCTCGATCTCGCCCTTCGAGACTCCCTCGCAGTGACAGACGAGCGCACCAAACGCGGGGTTCTCGGCGATCGCCTCTGGATCCTCTGATGCTCGACGCTGCGCTTGGCCGAGGGGCGGCATCAACGGGGGCTGCGCGGGACCGCGCGTTCCCGCAGTCTCAAGGCCCGCGTCGACAAGAAGGTCGGCCACGTATTCGGCGATGGCCAGCGAGGCGGTCAGTCCCGTGGAGCGGATGCCTCCAATGCAGACGTAACGCTCCTCGGGGTGCGCATGGAGCTGGTAGTCCCGATGCTCCGTTGCTGCTCGGAGACCTGCGTAAGTGGCGGTGACTTCGTGGTCCTCGAGCTCGGGGACCAGGCGGGAGCCTGCAAGTTGGAGTCGAGTGAGGCCATCGCCAGTGGTTCCCGTGGCCCGGCGGTCCTCGAGGTCGTCCGCGGTGGGACCGAGGAGGACGTTGCCGAAGACCGTGGGGGAGACGAGCACCCCCTTGGTGGTCGCGGTGGGCACCGGGAGAATGATCGAGGAGACGAGCGAACGGGCTGACTTGTCATAGACGATGAGTTCGCCGCGCCGGGGGGTCACGTGGAACTCGTCGTGGCCGCAGTCCACGTTCAGGAGATCTGCGTCGAGCCCCGCCGCGTTGAGCAGCCAACTGCAGCGCACCGTCCCCTTGGACGTGGTGAGCAGGTGCCCGTCGTCGGTCGCCGCTGCAGAGAGAACTTCAGTGGTGAGGGAGATCACTGCACCATTGGCTACCGCCTCAAGTGCGAAGGCCAGGACCGGTGACCACGGGTCGATGATCGACTCCCCGGGGACCTCAAGTGCACCGAGTGCCTCAGGGCCAAGGTGTGGTTCGCGAGCTCGCAGCTCCTCGAGGCCGACGATTCGGGTGTCGTGGATTCCGTTCTTGGCCGCCTTCTCGGCGATGGCCTCGAGCTGGCCAAGCTGCTCGGCATCCCAGGCCACAAGGAGGGCGCCGGTGCGCTCAACTGCGATTCGGGCGTGCTCGGCATACTCGCCGAGTAGTCCGTATCCGCGGGTGACCAACTGTGACTCAAGCGAACCGGGGACACAGTCGAACCCTGTGTGCAGCACTGCGGTGTTTGCCTTGGAGGTCCCCTCGCACACATCGTCCGCGCGTTCGAGGACGAGGACGGACAACTCGGACCTTGACAGGACTGCGGCCAAGGCGGTGCCCACCACGCCGGCGCCGACGATGGCGATGTCGACGTGGTCGGGCAACGGGTTCATGCGGAAGCGTCGATCGCACGGGCTGCCGCTTCGCGCTGGGCGGCGAGTCGGGAACTGGCCTCGTCACGGCTCATCTGTGGTTGGTAGGTCCGAGAGGGACCCGGTGCCCCCGAGCGAAGCGTCGTGTCGGCGCCAGCACCGTAACGGCCGAGGGCGGCGAGACCGATTGCGGTGGCGTGGGGGGAGCCGAAGACCTCGAGCGGGAGTCCGAGCAGGTCGCTGAGCAGCTGGCACAACAGCGTCGAACGGGTGAGCCCACCGTCGATCCGAAGAATGCGAAGTCGGGTGCCAAGGTCTGCTTCTGCCGCATCGACGAGGAGGGCGATCTGCGCGCAGATGCCCTCGACCACAGCGGCGACGAGTTCGTCGGGGCCGGTGCCCAGATGAATACCTTCAAAGGATGCGGCACTCGTCGGTGCCCAGTGGGGAGCGCCGAGCCCTTGGAACGCTGGGACGCACCGGACGTTGCTCTTCGGATCGGCACGGCGGAGCGTCTCATCGAGCGCAGCGGGACTCTGGAGCAGGCCGGTGCGCTCGAGCCATCCGAGGGCGGAGCCCGCGGCGTAGACCTGCCCGTCAAGACACCACGTCGTGTGTTCAGGAAGCTGCCACGCCACCGACGCGGAGAGCCCTGAGCGGGAGTGGACGGGTGACTCGCCTGCGGTGACCAGCAGGAACGCACCGGTGCCCAGGGTGCACTTGGCCTCACCGGGCTCGAGGCAGTCCTCGCCGATCAGTGCCGCCTGCTGGTCGACCACCAGCGCAGTGACCGGGAGGTCTGGCCCGAACGCACTGGTGGTGCCGAGTGAACCGGCACAGTCGACCACCTCGGTGAGACCTGAAGGGTCGAGCCCCCAAATCCCTGCGGCCTCCTCGGACCAGGTGCGCGTGGCGAGATCGAGGACGCCAGAGCGCGATGCGGTGGCTGCATCAGTGATCGGACGTCCGAGGAGCTGGAGATTCAGCCACGCGTCGATCCCAGCAACTCGAGATCCCTGTGGTGCTTGCTCTGCCAGCCAGGCGAGCTTGGGTGCGGTGAAGTAGGGATCGGCCGGGAGGCCGGCGATCTCCTCGATCCGCTGGCGGGCGCGGTCGTCAAGGCGGTCAACGATGCTCGCAGCTCGGCGGTCCTGCCAGGAGATGAGGGGTGTCGTCGCGCGGCCGGTGGCGGGATCGAACCCCACGACTGCCTCACCCTGGTTGGCGATGGCCACCGCACCGACGGGTTCAGGGGCCTTGCCGAGTGCCGCGCGCCCCGCCTCGAGGACCGAGGCGAGGATCTCGGCGGGGTCCTGTTCGACGCCGCCGTCGCTGAGTGTGTGCAGCGCGACGGGGACTTCGGCCTCCGCGCGGATCTGCCCCTCTGGGCTCACTACGAGCGCTTTGGTGACCGACGTGCCTTGATCGATGGCGAGGACGTCCACGCAGTGAGTCTCGCGCAGCACCGCTCGCCGAGTCCTAGTGGCCGCCGTCCTGGGTGTCGATCATCGTCTGGGTCACCGAGCTGATCGTGCGGGTCGGCGCTGAGGTTCTGGCCGCACCGACCCTTCCGGGAACGGGAGTGATGTAGCCAACGATCCCATAACCTGAGATCGTCGAGCTCGACGCGTCGATCCATCCGGATTCCGAGACGTTGTCGGTGCCCGAGTTCCCCGAGAGGACCCGGATGTAGCCGAAGCGGACGTCGGTGATGAGACCCACATGCTGGCCATATTTCTCTGCGGTCGAGCCCCACACCACGGCGTCACCCACCTGGGGGTTGTTCAAGGGGCCGAGTTTCAAGGTGCCGTGGCGGGTGCCGTAGTCCACGAAGGTGTACGACCACCCCGAGATCCCGTCGACCGCTGCACCCTCGTTGAACCACACCCAATCGGCGAAGTCGGAGCACCAGGCCTCCGCCATCGTTCCCGGTGCACAGCCGTCGTTGTAGCCGCGCCCGGAGAAGAAGGCGGTGAAGGGGTTGCAGTTCGAGCCGTCAGGAGTCTCGCCGACACCGAGCTTGGTGCGAGCCCGCTGGATGATCCGGTTTCCGAGGTCACCACCGACCGACCAGAGCACGTCGCCTGCGGGACTCACAAGGGCCAGCAGACCGTTGTTGTAGAGCACGAGCGAGGTTCCCCGACCGGTTGCGTACCCGAAGGAGCGGAGGGTCCGTCCGGAGGATGTCTTGAACACCAGGTTGCCTGCGCTGTTGACCTTCACGAAGTCGGCGCCCGGGTTGGTGAACATGGGCGACCAGATCAGCGAGGAACCGAAGGCGAAGAGTCCGAAGTTTCCGTCACTCTGGAGCCGGGCCTGGAAGATTCCGTTGGGCGAGGTGAGCTGCTGTCCCCGGGTCAACGAGGTGTTCCAGGCGAGCACGTCGTTGCGGACCGGAGTGGCGAGGTTCGCACTGGCGGCCAGATGCACGGTGCCGTTGAGCGAGACGGCGGAGATCCTTGAGGAGACCGTGCGTCCGCCCGGGAGCTGTTGGGTGACGTCGGTCCCCTGTCCACGGGTGAAAGCGGTCAATCCGTAGAGGGTCTGGTTGAACAGGTGACCGTTCTGCGTCCGCATCGAGACCAGGAGCCCGGCGGGGACGGCCACCAAGGCGGGAGGATTGAGGTCGGCTCCGCCAACGACGTCGAAGGCGGTGGAAGCACGGAAGACACCGGTCTTCGCCGGGAAGGTGCCGTCGGTCGAGACCGTGACCTGCAGGCGGCCATCAGCCCGGGCCGCCGCGGTGACGACAAGTGAGCCGATGGTCGTGGCCGAGGGGTCACCGGCGAGTCCGGTGGCGCCGAGCGCGGCGCCGAGATTCTTCGCCTTCCAGACTCCTGAGACGGTGCGGAAGTATTCGAGCAAGTTGCCGGAACTGTCCCGGCCGAAAGCGCAGGTCAGTCTGGCGGTGCCCTGTGGGCAGCTCGTCACCGCTGCAGTGCCGACGAACGTCGGCAGTGAGGAGGAGCGCGTCAGGTCGAGCACGGACCACCCGCCGCGCTGGGAGTCTGCGAATTCGATGAGGTGGCCGTCGCTCGAGGTGGCGTAGATCCGGTAGAGCCCGCTGGCGTCTCGGGTGATCGAGGGAGCGGGGTTGAGGATTTTCTCGGATCCCAACGACGCCGAGAGGTCGGTGGCAGCCCACAGGTTCCCGGTCAGCGGCGAGGTGATGTACTGAATGAGGTGGCCGGGCGCGTACCCGGTCCCGATGCCGAAGATGGAGACCTGACCGTCGGAGGGGCTGATGGCGCTGACCGCGCCGTTCAGGGTGGCGCCGTGGATCAGGTTGGTGATGTCTGAGGAGTGCCAGGCCTGTGAGGAGTCGGCCTCGAGGTCGATCAGGTTCCCGGTCTCATTCACGCCGAAGACGTGGAGGACCCCGAGCACGTTGAGCGAGGTGGGTGCCTGAAGCTTGACCAGCGAGGGAGTCAGCGCACTGGTGTCGGTGGCGCTGAACGAGCTCGAGCCGTCAGGGGTGCTGACGTCGAGGACGGGCTGGGCGACGATGCCAGCTCCTGCAGGGAGCGGTGCGGGCTCGAGCGCGAGGAGGCCACCGAGTGCGAGCGCGGCCACGGCGGCGAGTCGTGCGAACCTCAACATGTCGTTCCCTCTCTGCACCCCCGAGGCAACTGCCTCGACGGTGAGTACTCCGCCGATCAAAGGCTAGTGGTCGGGTCCGCAGAATCGGTGGCGGGGACGCAGATTCCGCTCAGGTGGCGAGGTCTTGGGCGTCCCAGAAGCCCGGAAGGGGCTCGGTGCGGCCGGAGGCATAGATGCTGAGGCGTGTCAGATCCTCTGGTGAGGAGAGGTCGATCACGTCGGTGAGGAGCTGTGGCCCCGCAGCCCGAAGCGCCTGTTCGGCCTCCGAGCGGGGCTCGCCCTTCGAAGCGGTGAGCAGAAGCAGGGGTGCCGATGGCCCCAGACGACCACGCAGCGCAGCGAGCCGGCCGAGAGAGCGGAAGACCGCCTCGGTCCTCGCCAGACCGGGACGATGGGCCGACGCGTTGCCGGCCACCTCGACGTGCCAGGTCACCCCCGCGCGGTCGGTGCAGATCACGTCGGCGATGACCGCGGTCTTGGGTACCCGCTTGGCGGTACCTGTCTCTTATACACATCTCCGAGCCCACGAGACCAGAGAGGATCT
>CAWUMT010000057.1:0-7314 GCA_963923735.1 uncultured Acidimicrobiales bacterium | reverse complement strand
CGGGTCTGGTCCATCGTGGCCAGGCGCTCGACGTCGAGTCCGCGGGCTCCGGCTTCGACGGCGAAGAGCGAGAGTCCCTTTGGCGTCTGTGCAGCCACGAAGACCAGTGAGGCGGTGGCACCGTCGAGGACGAAGTTCTTGGCCCCGCTCAGTGTCCAGGAGTCCCCTGCATTGGTCGCCGTCATCGAGATGGCTTCGAGGCCCGGCTTGCCGGCGTCCTCGGTGATGGCCAGCGTGGCGATGGTTGCTCCCGACGCGATCCCGGGAAGGTACGTCGCCTTAGCGGCGTCATCCCCGCTGGCAAGCAGCGCTGAGGTGGCGAGCACTGCGGTCGAGAAGAACGGGGCGCACAGCAACGCTGCTCCCATCTCCTCAAGCACGACGATCAGCTCGACGAATCCGAATCCGGCACCACCGAACTCCTCGGGGATGATGAGTGCCTGAAGACCCAACTGCTCGGCCATCTGGGACCACACCGCGGGGTCGTAGCCATCGTCGGTGGCCATGAGGCGGCGAACTTCAGTCTCCGGGGACTTCTCGGCAAGGAACTTGGCCACCATGCGGCGGAGTTCGTCTTGCTCCTCATTGAAGGCGAAGTTCATGCCCGGTCCCCTCGGTCATCTGGCGAAACGATCCTCTCCTATCTACTACACCGTGCCCCCGGAGTCCCGGGGGGCCTTCCCGATAGGCTCCAAAGTGATGTTGAGCGTTGAGATGGTCTACGAAGATGCCCGGGTCGAGGTGCATCGCACGGTTGTGGGGAACCTCGATAACAACGTCTTCGTCATCCGCTGTCGCCGAACGGGCGATGCGCTCCTCGTCGATGCTGCTGACGAACACGACCACCTCTTGGAGGTGGCCACTCGCTTGGGCGTCCGCTCGGTGGTGGAGACCCACGGCCACTACGACCACATCCAGGCGGTCCCGGCGTTCCGAGAGGCCGGCCTCGAGGTGGCGATCACCCAGGCCGATGCCGAGATGCTGCCCTCCTACGACCTGATCCTCGACGACGACGTCGCCCTCAAGGTTGGTAACCTTGAGATCCGCACGATCGCCACACCCGGACACACCGCAGGCTCGATGTGCTTCGCCATCGAGGGGACACCGGTCCTCTTGAGTGGGGACACCTTGTTCCCCGGCGGACCGGGCAACACCAAGTTCCCGGGCGGCGACTTCACCGGGATCATCACCTCGATCGACGAGCGGCTCTTCCGGCCTTTCGGCGACGACACCCTCGTCCTGCCCGGCCACGGCTCCTTCACCACCATCGGTGCCGAGCGAGGTTCGCTCGAGGACTGGGTCGCTCGGGGCTGGTGAGCCCGGAAGCTGAATCCTGACCCCCCGCTAAGATTTCGGTCCATGGGCGCCCCCCTTCTCGAGATCACCGACCTGCACGCCTCCGCGGAGGGCGTCGAGATCCTCAAGGGCGTCACCTTGAGGATCAACCCCGGTGAGGTCCATGCCCTGATGGGCCCCAATGGTGCAGGGAAGTCCACGCTGGCGTCCGTCCTGATGGCCGCCCCGGCCTACGAGGTCACCCATGGTTCGATCCGCTTCGACGGCGAGGACGTGACCGATTGGGCCACCGACGTGAGGGCCAAGGCCGGCATGTTCCTGGCCTTCCAGTACCCCGAGGCCATCAGCGGCGTCTCGGTGAACCAGTTCCTTCGCCAAGCCGTTCAGGCTCGTCGGGGCCTCGAAGAGCTGAGCGTCTTGGAGATCCGCCTCGAGATCGCTGAGTGGATGGAACGGCTCCGCATGGACCCCGCCTTCGCTGAGCGCCACCTCAACGAGGGGTTTTCCGGCGGAGAGCGCAAGCGCAATGAGATCCTCCAGATGGCGCTCCTCGACCCTCGCCTGGCGGTCTTGGACGAGACCGACTCGGGTCTCGACATCGATGCGTTGAGCATCGTTGCCGAAGGCGTGGCCACCGTGCGTGCCACTCGCCCCGAGCTCGGCGTCCTCGTGGTCACGCACTACCAGCGCCTGCTCGACGAGCTCAAGCCCGACCACGTCCATGTCCTCATCGAGGGGCGCATCGTCGAGACCGGCGGCCCCGAGCTTGCTCGCGAGATCGAGCTCCATGGCTACAAGAAGTGGCAATCATGAGCCTCGACGTCACTCAAGTCCGCAAGGAGATCCCGATCCTCTCGCGTGAGGTCCACGGGCGTCGCATCGTCTATCTCGACTCAGCCGCCTCCTCGCTTCCACCCCAGCGAGTCATCGATGCGATGTCGAACTACTACGAGACCACGCATGCCAATGTGCACCGTGGCGTCTACGCCACTGCCGAGGAGGCCACCCGCCTCTTCGAGCAGGCCCGAATCGGTGTCGGTCGCTTCGTCGGTTCCACCGACCCCCTCCACGAGGTGGTCTTCACGAAGAACACCACCGAGGCGATCAACCTCGTCGCCCACGGCTGGGCTCGCCACCACCTCAACGAGGGCGACGCAGTCGTTCTGACGATCATGGAGCACCACGCCAACATCGTCCCCTGGCAGATGCTTGCCGCCGAGCGAGGCATCGAGCTGCGTTTCCTTCCCCTCGATGAGCACCTCCGCCTCGACTGTTCAAAGCTTGAGGAGACCCTGGCAGGAGCAAAGTTGCTGAGCGTGACGGCGATGTCGAATGTGCTCGGCACGATCCCTCCGCTGGCCGATCTGGCACGAGCCGCCCACGCTGCGGGTGCTCTGATCCATGTCGATGCTGCCCAGGCCATTGCCCATCTCGAACTCGACATGGCTGCGCTCGATCTCGACCTGCTTTCCTTCTCCGGCCACAAGGCCCTGGGGCCCACTGGGGTTGGTGCACTTGTGGCACGCGCCGAAGTCCTCGAGTCGATGTCCCCGTTCCTCGGTGGCGGCGGCATGATCCTCGACGTCTCGGTCGACCGGTTCCTTCCTGCAGAGCCCCCCGCTCGCTTCGAACCTGGCACCCCGCCGATCGCAGAGGCCATCGGCCTCAATGCTGCCCTGGGTTATCTCACCGAGTTGGGCCGAGCCGAGATCCGGGCCCACGAGCTCGACCTGACCACCAAAGCCATGACACGCCTCTCCGATCACTTCGGTGACCGCCTGAAGATCTGGGGTCCACCCGCCGGTGCGGATCGAGGCGGAGTGCTCAGCCTGGAGCTCGAAGGAGTCCACGCACACGACACTGCACAAATGCTCGACTCGGTGGGCGTCTGCGTGCGCCCCGGACACCACTGCGCGAAGCCGTTGATGAAGGCGCTGGGCCTGGTGGCAACGGCACGAGCCTCCTTCGGCGTCTACAACGACCTTGACGACGTCGAGGCACTCATCGAAGGCCTCGAGCAGGCCGCTAAGTTGTTCGCGTGAACCTGAACGAGGTGGAGAATGGCTGATCTCGAAGAGCTCTACCGGGAGATCATCCTGGACCACTACCGCTCCCCCCGGAACCGGGGAGAGCTTCCCGTTCCTCCGGCACATCGGGCCGAGGGGTTCAACCCGCTGTGCGGCGATGAGATCGTGATCACCTTCGAGGTGGCCGATGGCGTTCTCAAGGACATCAAGATCGCCGGGCAGGGATGCTCGATCTCGCAGTCCTCCGCCTCACTGATGTCTGCGGCCGTCAAGGGCCAGCCCTTGGACGAGGTCCGCAAGAAGGTCAACACCTTTAAGACGCTCATGAGCGTGCACGAGGCTCATCTTGAGGACACCGACGGTTCAGAGGAGCCTGAAGCGGTGGATCTGCGGTCCCTTGGCGAACTCGCCGCCCTTCAGGGCGTGGTGAAGTTCCCCGTGCGGATCAAGTGCGCCACCTTGGCCTGGAACACGCTGACCCAGGGCCTCGAGGACGCTGGGGCCTGACTTCTTGCTGACCGCCTAGTGCGGTGAGCAGTTCAGCGGAGAGCCCGGTGCCTGCGGGGCTGGTGCCGTCGTGGTCGTGGTCGGACCCGTGGTTCCCGTCGACTTCGACCCCTTGGTCGTCTTCGTCGCAGTGGTCGTCGTACTGGGTGCCGTCGTGGTGGTCGTGGTCGTCACGACCGGCGGCTGAGGGGTCTGAAGGTACTTGTTCGGCGGTGGCATCGTTGGCGCCTTGAGCTGCGAACCGAAGGTGTCTGCCAACATCTGCTGCGCTGCAGGCTGATCCACGAAGAGCACCGCTCCCCACTTGGTTCCGTACTCACCGAAGGTGGGCAGCGTCTCGGTGTGCATCGATTCAGGATCGATGCCGTGGTAGGCCATCGCCAGACCGATGAGTTCGTTGAGCTTGAACTGGTTGTCGATGATCACACCCTTGGGGATCGATCCGAAGAACGCATTCAAGGTCAACGGGTTGTACTTCGACTTCGCCGAGCTCATCAGTGCCTTCAGGAACACGCCCTGTCGCTTGATGCGGCCGAAGTCGCTCGAGGGGTCCGAGTACCACTTGCCATACGCGTAGTACTCGAAGTGTCGAGAGCGGGCCACGGCAAGGGCTTGACCACCATTGAGCAGCTGACATCCGGTCTTCGTGATGTTGAGCCCCGAATAGGCATCACGAGCCAGGTTGGGGAAGTCCATCCACACCCCGCCCAAGGCGTCGACAGCGCCGACGAACCCGGAGAAGTTGACCTGGGCAACGTGGTTGATCGGGATGCCGAAGTTCTGCTCGACCACCTTGACCAATTGGTTTGGTCCCTTGGCGAATGCGGTGTTGATCCGGTTGAAGGTCCCCACCTCGTTTGCGAGCTCACCGGTCATCGAGACCATGGTGTCCCGGGGGATCGACATGATCGAGATCGTCTTGTGCTTCGGATCCATGTGCCAGATCATCAGCACGTCGGAGCGCTGGCCGGTGACCGGGTTGCTCGGGTCCTGTGCTTGGGCGAGCTGCTGGCCACTGAGGCCTGAGCGGGAGTCGGAGCCGATGACGAGCACGTTGAAGGGCTGGCCGTTGACCACCGCCTGTTCGGCGGAGACGTCGACCTTGGGGATCTGGTCGAACCGCCAGCGGAGATAGAGCCACGACCCACCGAAGAGGAGCCCGATGATCACTACAAGGGCGATGCCGGCGGCGATCCAGCGGCGGCGGCGCACTCGACTCGAGGTCCGCCGCCTCGGCGTTGGTGTGCTCCCGTCGCCAAGCGAGCGAAGGCCATCCTCGTTGGCCACCGGACGCGAACTTCCAGCCGAAGGTTGTCCGTCTCCGAGGCGGCGCAGGCCTTCGAGGCCGCCCTCCGATCCTCGGCGAGCACCCCGGCCGTTCTGCGGCCCGCCGGTGCGATCTTCACCCGACATGAATGCTCAATCTACCAAGGCCACTCTGAGATTCGGGGTCACCCCCGAGGACTCCGCAATGGCGCGGCGTCGTCGATTCAGGCGTCTGGGTGTTTGGCGGGGATGTCAATCAGCCCCTTGCGACGCCGGAACTTCCATCCTGCGTCCGTGCGGACGATCTCGTCTTCATGACGACCGACCATCGTGAGGACCGGCTGGTCGTTCCCGTCGCGCTGGATGACCGTCCACATCACCGACGACGTGGCGGTGTCTCCATCGATGGTGAAGAGCGGGCTCGTGATCAAGTGGTACGAGTTTCCGGTTCTTCCCTCGAGAGTCTTTCGCATGAGCTCCTTGATCTCCTCGGGGCCTTCGGCACGTCCCACGGGACCGAGGTTCACCACGCCGTCAGGTGCAAAGCACGAGGCGTAGCCGTCGAAGTCACCTGCGTCGAGATACCGGCCGTAGTCGATGAAGAGCTGCTGGAGGTCCAGTCGGTCCTCTAAGTCCTTGATGCGCTGCTCGAGTGCGTCGGCCATGTCCCCTCCTGAGTGTTCGCCTCACTTCCGAGGCTCCGGTGATCCTAGGTGTGCACCAGCGCTCAGTGGCGATGCGAGGTGACGATCGGATCAATCCGATTTCCGAGCGCCATCCGGATCTGCGCCTTGTCCTCCTCCGAGAACGACGGGGCTTCTCCTTCACCACGAATCCGCAGATTGGTTCGCTCGATGGCCACCGGAGACCCCGGCGTCGCGCCGAGCCGACCTGCGATCACCTCGAGCATCTTGGGCACGATCTCGTCGTTGTAGACGAGGACGTCGACGTGGTCCGCCCCGACGAGTTCGTCGAAGGTCCCCACCAGAAGGTCGAAGTCAAAGGGGAAGGTGAGACCGTTGTTGGTGAATGACCCCTTCGCCACGATCTCCGCGGCTACTTCGCTCGGTGAGCGCTCGAGGCCGTGCTTGTGGAGTTCGGCGCACATTGCTTCGGCGTACTCCCCCACCTCTCGAAGGGTGATGAGGACGAAGATCTCGTAGCCGATGCCCTCAAGCGCGTCACGGATCTCGACGAGCCGATCGGGCATGAACACGAGGTGTTCGAGATTCTCCGAGGAGACCAAGACGCCGGAGGGCTCGAGCTCCTCGAGTTCTGCCACCAGGGCGTCGAGGGCGCCTGCAGCCTCAACGTTGTCAGGGTTGAACGCTTCATATCCCAGCAGGTGATGGCCGTGATACGTGCGGCTGGCCTCGGGATAGTAGATCCCGCGCTCGGCGAAGGCGTCCCGATTTTCCCGGAACATCTTCTGCAACGAGGTGGTGGCGGTCTTGTGCGTCCCGACATGCAGGACGAGGCGCTTCCGAACCTCGGGCGCACGGCGACGGAAGAGTCCCATGGATCAGGCGAACTTGGCGTAGCCGGCGGCCTCAAGCTCGGCGGCGAGCTCAGGGCCACCCGACTCGGCGATGCGTCCAGCAACGAGCACGTGGATCCGGTCGGGGTGCAGTTCGCTCAAGAGTCGCTGGAAATGGGTGATCGCCACCACACCGAGTCCCCATTGCGTGGTCGCTGCCTCGACCCGGCGAGCCACTGCACCGAGTGCGTCGACGTCGAGACCTGAGTCGATCTCGTCGAGGATGCAGAACGACGGCTTGAGCGTGGCCAACTGGACGATCTCGGCTCGCTTGGTCTCGCCTCCCGAGAGGTCCACGTTCAAGGAACGCTCAAGGAGGTCCGCTCGGAGGCCGACGGTTTCGGCTTCGTTCCGCACGAGCTCCGCGAGGTCGGGAACCTTGCGACCTGACGCTGCCAAGGCCTCGGCGCTGCTTACAAGCATCGGTGCCACTGCAGTCAATGAGATCAGTGAGTGAGGAATCCATGCAACTGACCAAAACTGCACTCCAGCGCATGTTGGCACGGGTCGTGGTACTCGCCTTGCTCGGGTTGATTGTCACTGCCTGTCACCTCGACATGTATGACCAGCCCAAGTACAAGGCGCTCCAAGCCAGCGACTTCTTCAAGGATGGCGCTTCTGCGCGCCGCCTCGTCGACGGCACCGTGGCACGCAACCACCTGCAAATCGACGAAGTGAGCA
>CAWUMT010000056.1:0-7368 GCA_963923735.1 uncultured Acidimicrobiales bacterium | reverse complement strand
GTCTCGTGGGCTCGGAGATGTGTATAAGAGACAGCATGATCACCGGAACCAAACTCACCATCGAGATCGGCAATCGCGCCCTGCTCAAGGACGCCTCGTTCCTCGTCGCCACCGGCGAGAAGGTCGGCCTGGTCGGCCGCAACGGCACGGGCAAGTCCACCTTGATCTCAGTCCTCGTCGATGACGCCGACCCCGCGGTCGCCCACCGAGGCGAGCTCAAGATCCTCGGTCGCCTGGGCTTCTTGCCCCAGGTCCCCGTCCCCGGCGGCTTGGGGCGAGAGGCCACCGGCTTCTCCCACGTGCTCTCGGCCAAGGGCCTCGACACTCTGGACGAGGAGCTCCACGAGGCACGAGACGCGATGGCAGCCGATCCAAGCTCGGAGAACATCGACCGCTTCACCTCGACAGAGGAGAGGTACCGGGACTTAGGTGGCTATGAGGCCGAGGCCACCATGGCGCGGCTCGCCGACGGGCTCGGGCTTCGCCAGGAGCTGCTCTTGGAGGACATCGACGCCCTCTCGGGAGGCCAGCGCCGCCGGGTCGACCTGATCCGGCTGTTGTTCTCGGAGCCCGAGATCATGATCCTCGACGAACCCACCAACCACCTCGACCTCTCGGCCAAGCGATGGCTGATGGACGAGCTCGGCTCGTTCCCCGGCACGATGCTCGTGATCTCCCACGACCTCGACCTGCTGGACCGCTCGATCGACAAGGTCCTGCACCTCGCCCACGCCACCCTGACGGAGTACAAGGGCAACTACACGACCTTCCAGACCCGCCTCGGCGAGGCCCAGGCCCAGTCAGAGAAAGCTGCAGCCCAGGAGGACCGCGAGATCAAGCGCCTGAGCGAGCAGGCCAACACCATGCGTGGCCAGACCGCCCAGCGGGCCAAGACCGCCAAAGCCCTCGACCGCCGCGTGGATCGCCTGAAGGAGAACCGCACCCAGGTCGTGCGCAAGGAGCGTGCCGTGCGGCTCAAGCTCCCCACGCCCGTGCGCTCAGGAGACATCCCCATCGACGTCCACGGCCTCGCCGTGGCCTACGGCGCGAACCATGTGCTCAACAAGGTCCGCATCTCGGCAGGTCGCGGGGATCGGATCTGTGTGGTGGGCCGCAACGGCGCGGGCAAGTCCTCGCTGCTGCGCTGCCTCGCCGGCGTCCAAGAGCCCACCAAGGGCAGCATCGAGCTCGGGGCCAATGTGACCCTCGGCTACTTCGCCCAGGAGCACGAACAGATCGACCTCGATGCCTCAGCGCTTGAGAACGTGGACGACTCGATCCTCACCCAGGAGGCCGAACGCCGCGCCCTGCTCGGTGGCTTCGGACTCAGCGGTCCGGCGATGGAGCAGGATGCCGGATCCCTCTCGGGAGGTGAGCGCGCCAAGCTCGGCCTGGCCATGCTCTCGGCCGGTCAGGCCAACCTGTTGATCCTCGACGAGCCCACCAACAACCTGGACCCTGCCTCGGTCGAGGCGGTAGGCGTGATGTTCGCCCGCTGGGAGGGCACCATCATCGTGGTCTCCCACGAGCCCGCCTTCGTCGAGGCCCTCGAGCCGACGCACTGTCTGCGCCTGCCCGAGGAGCGCTTCGACTTCTGGCGCGAAGAGGACCTCGACGCCGTGGCCATGCGCTGAGCCCGCCCTAGGCTGGTTCCTCGATGCAGCTCCGTCGCCCACTCCTCGCTCTTGGCGCCGCCGTGGTCGTGCTGGCCGGCTGCTCCTCGACGACGGGAAGCACGCCGACCACCGGGACGGCGAGTCCCGTGAATTGCTCGGTGGTGACGAGTGCGCTGGCGTCAATGACCAAGGCCAAGTCGCACCTGACCACCGCGAATGACACGACGTCGAAGCAGATCGCCGAGGCAGTGGGCCAGATCGCCACGGCCACCGAGCAGCTCGCCGGCCAGGCCCATGACGCGCTCCCTGAGGCCAGCGACGTCTGGTTGCGGACCACGAAGGCCTACGACGCGCAGATCCAACAGGGGTTGCAAGACGGTCGGTCTCCGACCTTCCTCATCCAGGCCGCCCACTCCTTCGACACGGCGGGCTACCAGAACGCCGCCCGGGCCATCTCGGGCTACCTCTCGAACGCGTGCCCCTCGGCCCGCTGACTCAGCGCAGCGAGTGGACGATCTGATTCTGGGTGATTGTGCCCAGGGGGCCCGAGGTGTCCCAGAGCTCTGAAGTGGCCAGACCCACACCTTCGGGGCCGACCCGGCCGAGGGTGAGCAACCGGAACCACTCACCCACCGGGGCGCGGTGCAGTGCGACCGAGACGTCCACGTTGATCAACGCGAACCCCCGGTCGGGTGATGAGGAGAGTGCGGAGCCGTAGTCCGCCACCGCCAGCATCTGAGCCAACGGCACCTGGGCCTCGCCCTCGACGATGGGCATGGCCACGCGCATCCACGCACCGGCGGGGCCGGCTTCCAAGAACCCTCCGGTGATCATGCGGAACTCGACCGCGTCGAGGTGGTACACCTCGCCGTCGGAGACCACGGTCTCGGGTCCCTCGAATGCGAAGGGCGTCCCCTCGGGCTCAAGCGACTCGAGGGGGTCGGCCCCTTGGGCAGCGTCCTCGGAGCCTTGGAGCAGCAGGGCTCGGGCCCGGGCCACCGGACCGGTGGCGGCCTCAAGGGTGATCTCGAGCTGGGCGATCCGCCGGCTGACCTGACGGCGCTCGACCCTGGGAGTCAGCGGAACCAGCGGCACGGGCTTCTCGAGATCGATGGCCACCCGGGCCACCTGCTCGCCCTCGCCAAGGGCTTCGGCCACCGCCAGGCCCACCAACGCAGAGGGCGGACCGCCGTGCATGGCGTCGGCCCGCCAGGGGCCTCGGGTGAAGCCGGTGGGCTCGAAGGCGTCGCCGTCTCGGCGGAACAGGTAGCGGTGGTCAGCCATAGGGTCCCGAACCTACCCGCCGGTCAGCCCGACCACCTCAGGGTCAAGGTGACCGAGGCGGTCAGTCTCTGATAGAGATTCGGAGGCGAATTGAAGACCGAGGGGGGCTGGTGAGTCTCCGAGAGGACTGGTCCAGGACATGGAACTTCAACTGAGCGACGACGAGCAGCTCTTTTACGAGACGACTGAGAGGTTCTTGGAAGACAAGACCCCCGTCGCCGTGCTGCGCGAGCTTCGTGAGAACGCGGTCGGTTTCGACCCGAGCTTCTGGGAGGAGGGTGTGCAGCTGGGTTGGACCTCGCTCCTCGTCTCTGAGGAGGACGGCGGTGGTTCGGTCTCGGGCAAGGGCCTGAAGGACCTCGCCCTCGTGGCCCACGCCTTCGGCAAGGCGGCCGCTCCCGGCCCGCTGCTCACGACCAACATCGTGGCCGCCGCGCTGAGCCGTTCGGGTTCCCCCGAGCAGAAGTCCGGCGTGCTCGAGGGCATCCTCGGCGGACAGATTGCCGCATGGGCCCACGCCGAGCCGCACCCCAACAACGGCCTCGGGACGATCACGGCCACGCTGAGCAAGTCCGGTGACGGCTACACCTTGACCGGCGTCAAGGCTCCGGTCGAGTCCGCTGCGCAGGCCACCCACTTCCTCGTGAGCGCGCTGCTCGACGGGGCACCGACCCAGGTGCTCGTGGCCGCCGACGCCGCAGGCGTCAGCGTCGCCCCCATGGGCACGGTGGACCTCACCAAGCGCTTCGGCCAGGTCACCTTCGCCGACACCCCGGTGGCGGCCGGCGACCTCGTCGGTGCACCCGGTGGTGCCGCTGGCGATCTCGAGTACCTGACCGACGTGGCCAACGTCATCCTCGTCAACGAGATGGCGGGCTCCTTCGAGCGGGCTTTCGCCATCACGCTCGAGTGGACCTTCGACCGCTACTCCTTCGGCCGCCCGCTGGCCTCCTACCAGGAGATCAAGCACCGCATGGCGGATCAGAAGATGTGGCTCGAGGCCTCCCAGGCCGTGGCCAACGACGCAGCGACCGCCGTCCAGGACGCCGATGAGGATGCAAGCGTCATCGTCAGCTCTGCGAAGGCCTACGTCTCCGAGTACGGCCTCGAGGCCCTGCAGGATGACATCCAGCTCCACGGTGGCATCGGCGTGACCTTCGAGCACGACCTGCACCTGTTCCTCCGTCGCATGACGTTGAACGCAGGGCTCCACGGCACCAAGTCCGACCACCGACTCCGTATCACCGACCTGCTCGAGGCCAAGGAGGCTGCAGCATGAGCGAGAACCAGATGGAAGACGTCGAAGCATTCCGCCTCCGGGCACGCGCCTGGCTGGCCGACAACATGCCCAAGGCGAACGACCAGTACGAGATGACCATGGGTGGCGACCTCCCCGACGAGGAAGAGCTCGCCGTGGTCCAGCTCAACCGCGACCTGCAGCGCAAGCTGTTCGACGGTGGCTTCGCCGGCATCTGCTTCCCCAAGGAGTACGGCGGCCAGGGCCTGTCCCGGGCCCACGCGGACGCCTTCAACGACGAGATCTCGGGCTACATGTTCCCGTGGCGGATTCAGGTCCCGACCTTCACCCCGTGTGCGTCGGTCCTGCTCGAGTTCGGCACCGAGGAGCAGAAGCAGAAGCACATCCCCGCGATTCTCAAGGGTGAAGAGCTTTGGATGCAGTTCCTCTCCGAGCCTTCGGGTGGTTCTGACGCCGCAGGCGCCCTGACCACCGCCGTCAAGGACGGTGACGAGTGGGTGCTCAACGGCTCGAAGATCTGGACCACCGGTGCGTGGTGGTCCGACTGGGGTCTGTGCCTGGCCCGCACCAACTGGGACGTGCCCAAGCACCGTGGTCTCACCGTGTTCATCCTTCCCATCCACCAGCCCGGGATCGAGATCAACCGGATCGAGATGCTCAACGGCTCGAAGGAGTTCTGCCAGGAGTACATCACCGACGTGCGGATCCCCGACTCGGACCGCATCGGTCAGGTGGACGACGGCTGGACGGTGGGTATCCGCTGGATGTTCTTCGAGCGCTCCTTCCACCACTCTGACCTGACGGTGCGTCCTACGACGACCATCGCCGTCGACGAGGTGGACACCGGACTGCTCCCGCTGGCCAAGCAGGCAGGCCGGGAGAACGACCCGGTGGCTCGTGAGCTCGTGGGTGAGTCCTACGCCCTCAAGCGAGCCACCCAGTCGCTCGGTCACCGGATCCCCGCCGCGATGATGGCTGGGGCGATGAACGACCAGGGCGCCTCGATCGGCCGCCTCATGGCCGGCATCTCGGGCACCCGCCAGACGGACATTGAGTTCGAGCTGGCCGGTTCGTCCGCCGTCGCATGGACCGAGGGCGACTCCCTCGGCAAGGAGGGTGAGG
This sequence comes from uncultured Acidimicrobiales bacterium, assembly GCA_963923735.1. Classification (GTDB taxonomy): domain Bacteria; phylum Actinomycetota; class Acidimicrobiia; order Acidimicrobiales; family RAAP-2; genus CAIUMH01. Next base: position 2,088 of record CAWUMT010000056.1, on the reverse strand, counting down.
GCTACCTGATGCGCCAGACCGGCTGCATCGGCGGTGGCACCACCGAGATGGCCCGCAACGTAATCTCCGAGCGCGTGCTGCTCATGCCTCGCGAGCGCTCCGGCGACAAGGACATTCCCTTCCGTGACGTGGAGCGTGGTCGCAAGGCCTAGCCCCCAATCACAGGGTCGACACCGACGCCCCTCCGCCTTGGAGCAGTCCAGGGTGGAGGGGCGTCGTCGCGTCCATACCTTGCACGTCGCTCAAGTTCAGATGGAAGAATCTGGGAATGCCAACTGACCTCTTCATCGAAGACCTTGACGATGGAACCTTCGAGGCGATTCTGCAGAACTCCACCGCAGAAGGCGTGACAGTCGAGGAATACCTCAGACGCGTCGTCACACGCGCCGCACGTCGACCACGACTCGATGGTTCAGTTCGGCCAACCGCATCCATTCGGCCCAACCCCTCTGGCGCACAGATCATGAACGAGATCGATGAGATTCGAGGGCCGTGGCCTGAATCGCAGGCGTGACGATCTTCGTTACCAATCCAGAGGAACGCCCGCGAGATCGATTCCGCAAGCACGATTAGGCGACTGAACCCTACGATCGTGAACATGGCGCACCTCGACGCGAAGAAGGTCATCCACATCAATCAGGTCCTCGCCGACTTTGACGGCGCCCGGGCCCACTACGCCCGAGCGTTCGACACCCTCGAATACATGAACTCCTATGAGGAGACCGAGGATCGCGACGCGTCACTCTTCCTCATCGGCGACACCTGCATCGAACTCTTCAGCCCCCGCGGGCCCGAGTCGATCCTCGGTCAGAACCTCGCGCGCTTCGGCGACTCCTGGCACTCCTTCGAGGTTCAAGTCGATGACCTCGAGGCCGCCAAGGCTGCCTTCGAAGAGCGGGGCGTTCGGATCACCACCTACTGGCCGAACTCGTTCTTCATGGTCCACCCCAAGGACGCCCACGGCATCCTCTTCGAGATCTGCTGTCTCGAGATGGAGAACGACCCGCGCTTGGAGCCCAACTGGACCCCTGCGCCGTGGGCCGAGGGTCCGCTCCACATCACGGGTCTGCGAGCCCTCACCGCAGCGGTGCGTGACCTCGATGCCGCGGCGGCCTTCGTCGCCGACCTCCTCGGGGCGCCACCGTTGGCCACAGAGCACTTCGCCGGGATCGCTCGGACCGCGCAGTTCCTCCTCGGTGACACCGTCCTCGAGCTCCAGGAGCCTGACGGCCCCGAGGGCCCGGTGGCGGCCTACCTCGAGCGCTGGGGCCCCCGGATGCGCTCCCTGGACTTCCTCACCACCGACGTCGAGGGCGCCAAGTCCCACCTCGAGTCCTTGAGTCTCAGCGTGATCCCCGGCGATGCTCCCGGTTGGATCGCCATCGCGGAGGCGGACAACTACGGCGTGCGCTACCAGCTTTGCCCGCAGGCCTGAGAGGCCCCTCAGTCCCCGTCCAGGGGCGTACAGGCAACTACCGGGATCGGACGTCCTGCCTTGGCTCGATAGGCGTCGTAGGGGCGATAGGCGTCCACGATTGCCGCCCAGCAGTCCTCGGTCTCGGCTGAGCTGAGCACCCGGGCTCGATAGGACCGCCGCTCCCCTGCCACCACGAGGTCCACTTCAGGGTGAACGACCAGGTTCTTGAACCATTCGGGGTCTCTCGAGTCGCCACCCTTCGAGGCCACGAGGAGCACGGTGCCGTCCTCGTCGATGACCGGGCTGGCCAGGATCGTCACTCTCGGAAGGCCACTCACCCGCCCGGGTACGTGGAGCTCGACCATGGCCATGCCCAATGCCCGAGCCCCGACGCGACCACCGCTCAGCCGGAGGGCTGAGCGGTGGAACGCGTTCAGGGCCTTGAAGCCCAGGTCTCTGAGTTGGGGTGGGAGCGCCACAGGACGCTCAGCTGATCAGCTGCAGCCCGAGGTGGTGCCACACGAGGAGCACACGTAGCACGAGCCGGCGCGCTGCATCATGTCGCCGCAGCTGTAGCAGTACGGGGCGTCGCGCTGCTCGGGCCGGGCCGTCGGGGCGCCAGGCGCCGGCGCCGCAGGAGCGAGCGTGAGCTCGATCTGCTGGCTCTCGGG
>CAWUMT010000055.1:0-7472 GCA_963923735.1 uncultured Acidimicrobiales bacterium | reverse complement strand
GGCGAACTTCAGCGAGGAGTACTCGGTGTGGAATCCGCCGACGAGCTCGGACTCGGCCTCGACCACGTCGAAGGGCGGCCGGTTCGTCTCGGCGATCACGGCGATGAAGAAGATGACGAAGGGCACCACACCGAGGCGGAGCACGTTCCAGTGCAGCGGGTTCGAGCCCTGGGACATCACGATGTCGTAGGTCGAGAGCGAACCGGTGATCAGCACCACGGTGACCACCGTCATGCCGAGTGCGGCCTCGTAGGAGATCATCTGTGCAGACGCACGGACCGAGGAGAGCAAGGGGTACTTCGAACCCGAGGCCCAGCCCGAGAGCATGATGCCGTAGACGGCGATTCCTGAGCAGGCGAGGATCAACAGGATCCCCATCGGCGGGTTGGCCACCTGCAGGTCGAAGGTGTAGCCCGCCACCGTCACTGCAGGACCGACCGGGATGACCGTGAAGATCAACAGGGCGGGGATCACGGCGAGGTACGGGGCCAGCTTGAAGACGAAGGAGTCCGCCTGCTCGGGGAGCAGGTCCTCCTTGAAGAACAGCTTGATGCCGTCAGCGAGGGACTGGAGGATTCCCCACGGACCCGCACGATCCGGACCGATACGAGATTGCATGTCCGAGATCGCCTTGCGCTCGAACCAGATCATCATGGTGACCGCACCCATCAGAGCGGCGAAGGCGACGAGCACCTTGATCGCCGCAATGAGCACGACGATCCAGCCCACGCCATGGGCGTAGAGCGGGTCGCCCTGGCTGGGCACCGCGGAGAGGAGCGGGATCACAGCGACTCCACCCGAAGGTCGGTGACCGCAGCGGCCGAGTCGACGAGAGCGGCGACCACCGAGGAGGCAGCCGCAGAACCCGAGGTCGTGTTCGCCGAGATCGCTGCGGTGCCCTTGAGCACGCCAGCGTCGGCCGTGGCCTCGAGGACGAGCGTGGCGCGCGGGCTGCGAACCTGGACCTGGGCGCCCGAGCCGAGGCCGAGTCGATCGAGGTCGTAGGGGTTGAGCCGAAGCACGGCCAGTTCGCGCAGGCCGGCGAGTGCGTCGGAGGCGGCCACCGTCGTGCCGAGGTCGTAGAGCGTGCGATCCGCCACGAGGCGAAGCGAGTACGAGTCCGCCGCGGGGATCTCCGGAGTCGAGGTGCCGAGGTCGGCCATGCCGAGCTGGGTGCCACCCGCACCCGAGCCAGCGTCGATCGAGACGACGGTCCCGGCGTAGGAGCCGAGGCCCACCTGAGGAACGCCGGCGAGGCCAGGCACGGCGACGGGGTCCACGGTCCGTACGGCCGAAGCACCTTGGCGCTCGAGCGGGGCGAGCAGTCCGTCGGCGGCGTCGGTGCGAGCGAGTCGTGCAGCAGTCAGGCCTGCGTAGGCAGGGGCGACCTGTGCGATCTGGTCGGTGAACTGCTCTGCAGTGGTGGCGCCGAGATCTGCCCCGAGCTCGGCGGCGAGCTCAACGGCGATGACCCAGTCGGACCACGACTGGCCCGGAGCCACGACCTTCTGTCCGAGGCGGCTCACCCGTCCCTCGAGGTTCGTCGTGGTGCCGGTGCGCTCATGGGCGACCGCTGCGGGGAGCACCACCGAGGCACGAGCGATCGACGCGCTGCCGTGACCGGCCACGGCGATGACGGCGGCGTTCGAGGCAAAAGCCGCCTCGGCGAGCCCGGCATCAGCCACGTCGCCAAGGGGGTCTGCGCCGAGGAGCACGACGGCCTTCTGCGAACCGTCGGCCAGTGCGGCGAGCTGCGCAGCCGTGTCGCGGCCCGACGTCCCGGGCACGAACTTCCAGTGGGCCTTGAGTGCAGTCGACGGTGCCGACAGCGGTGCCCGCCCGGGCAGGATGCCAGGAGCAAGGCCCATGTCGAGGGCACCGAACACGTTGCCGCGTCGCAGGGCTGGCAGGAACTTCGCCTGCGGGAAGCGCGCTGCCAAGGAACGGGCGGCTGCTTCGACGAACGCGGATGACTCGGCCACCGAGGTACGCCCGACGACGACGACCACGCCCTCGCCGGTCTCCCCCATGAGGCGCTGCGCCTCGGCGAGGTCCTCATCGCTGAACGTGCGACCTTCGGGGTGCGAGGTGATCGAGGACAGCCCGGAGGTGTCGCCACCCAAGGCACGGGCCAGGCCGACCACGTCACCGGGACGTGCGTTGAGGCGCACCCGGGAGAGCTCGCTGAGCCCGCTCAACGTGGCGCCCATGTCGATGAGCGAGGTCTGACCGGAGCGAGCTGCGCCGCGCAGGCGTAGGAAGAGAACAGGGAGCTCCTCGCGGAGGTCGCCGCTGAGCAGCACCACGGTGCAGGCGGTGGCCGCCTCGTCGATCGAGGCACGAGGAAGACCGAGGACGAGCGAGGCGTCGAGACCGTCGGCCAGCTGGGCGTCGACCGAGTCGGTGCCGAGCACACCCTTGAACAGCGAGGCCCAGGCGTACGCACCCTCGTTGGTCAGCTGGGCGCCACCGATTGCACCGAGACCCGAGGGGCTCTGGGCGGTGGCGTCCTTCATGATCTTGGCGGCCTCGGCCAGAGCCTCGCCCCAGGAGACCTCGGTGAGCTCGCCGGCCTTGCGGACCATCGGGACGGTCAGGCGGCGGCGGGGGTCACTGAGCGCGAGGTCCTCGTTGCCGGCGTCGACGCCGTTGACGGCCTCGAACCCGAAGCGACCCTTGTCGCAGAGCCACGAGTGGTTGACGGGATCGGCATCGATGCCGAGCAGACGGGTGAGGCGGTCGCCCGAGGACTGCACGGCCACCCGACAGCCGACCGAGCAGCCGGTGCAGGTGGACTCCACCTGCTCAAGGTCCCACGGGCGAGCGGCGAAGCGGTAGGGCTTGGCCGTCAGTGCACCCACCGGGCAGATCTGCACGGTGTTGCCGGAGAAGTACGAGTCGAACGGCTCACCGGGGAAGGTGGCCACCTCGACCATGTCGCCACGACCGGCGAAGTCGATCAACGCTTCACCGGCGACCTCGTCGGCGAAACGGGTGCAGCGTGAGCACTGGATGCAGCGCTCGCGGTCCAGCAGCACCAGCTCAGAGATCGGGATCGGCTTCTCGTGGTGGCGCTTCTCCTCGACGAAGCGTGACTCACCCGGACCGTGCACGAGGGTCTGGTCCTGCAGCGGGCACTCGCCACCCTTGTCGCAGACCGGGCAGTCGAGCGGGTGGTTGGTGAGCAGCAGCTCGAGGACGCCGTCCTGGGCCTTCTTGACCTTGTCCGAGTCCGTGACCACGTTCATGCCCTCGCCCACAGGGACGAAGCAGGCCGGCTGGAGCGTCGCTCCACGAGGGCCTTCGACCTCGACGAGGCACATGCGGCAGACGCCGACGGGCTCCATGCGCGGGTGGTAGCAGAAGCGAGGGATGTAGGTCCCGGCCCGCTCTGCGGCCGCGATGAGCATCTCGCCCTTCTCGGCCGAGATCTCGCGACCGTCGAGGTTGAGGGTGACCTTGGTCGACTCCACAGTTGCGTCCTCAGGCATGGGGGCACTTCCCCTGTTCGATGTGCGCCTGGAACTCGTCACGGAAGCGCGAGATGGCCGAGACGATCGAGGACGGGATGGAGGGGCCGAGCACGCAGATAGTTGTCTGCTGCGGCGGCCAACTCAGGCCCGGGGCGATGTTGTCGCAGACGTCCAGCATGAGCTCGAGGTCCTCTTCACGACCCTCGCCGTTCTCGAGGCGCCACAGGATCCGCTCCAGCCAGCCCGAGCCCTCACGGCACGGGGTGCACTGGCCGCAGGACTCGCGGGAGAAGAAGCGAGTGATGCGCCAAGCGGCGCGGACCATGCAGGTGTCCTCGTCCATGACCACGATCGAGCCCGAGCCGAGCATGGTGCCGAGATCTGCCACCTTGTCCTGGTCCAACGGGGTGTCGAGCTGCTCGGGGTAGATCCACGGAGCCGAGACGCCGCCGGGGATGACGGCCTTGATGGCCTTGCCGCCGGGAACACCGCCGCCGAGCTCGGGAGACTCGATGAGGTCCCGGAAGCTGAGCTTGGCCATCTCGACCTCGAAGACGCCCGGGTTGTTCACGTTGCCCGAGAGGGCGAAGAGGCGGGTTCCCGTCGAGCGTCCTTCGCCGAGGGCGGCGAAGGCTGCACCGCCGTTCATCACGATCCACGGAAGGTTCGAGACGGTCTCGACGTTGTTCACCACGGTCGGCTCTCCGTAGAGGCCGATGGCTGCGGGGAAGAACGGGGGCTTGATGCGCGGGAAGCCGCGCTTGCCCTCGAGGGACTCGAGGAGCGAGGTCTCCTCGCCGCAGATGTAGGCGCCCGCACCGGGGTGCACGACCACGTCGATGGAGAAGTCCGAACCGAAGATCTTCGAGCCGATGTAACCCTTGGCGTACGCCTCGTTGAGGGCCGCCTGCACGCGCTCCAAGCCCAGTGCGAACTCACCGCGTAGGAAGATGAAGGCCTGGGAGACCTGCAGGGCGTAGGCGGCGATCAGCACGCCCTCGACCAGCTGGTGCGGGTCGCGCTCGACGAGCAGGTGGTCCTTGAAGGTGGCCGGCTCGGACTCGTCTCCGTTGATCACGAGGTAGGCAAGGTCCGCCTTGCGCAGCATCGACCATTTGCGACCTGCAGGGAACCCGGCACCACCACGACCGAGCAGGGACGCAGCGTCAACCTCGGCGCACACAGCCTCGGGGGTCATCTTGAGTGCCTTCTGGATGCCCTCGTAGCCACCGTTGGCCAGCGAGGACGCAATGGTCCAGGAGTCCTCGAGCCCAGTGCGGGCCGTGACGATCTTGGGGGCGTCGGTCAGGCTCACGAGGATCCCTCCGCACGCTTGGCCTGCTCGATGCGAACCTTGGCCCGCTCCTCGGCCACCTGCTCACGAGGGGCCACGAGGCCGACGGCGCGCTGGGTGCGGATGAGCGTGCCATGGCTCGGGATCTCGTCGCTGCGACCACCGGCGCTGAGCTCGTCGAGCAGTCCGTCGAGTGCCTCAGGGGTGGTGGTACGCACGTAGCGGTGGTTCACCTGCACGCACGGTGCGATGTCGCAGTCGGCCAGGCACTCGGTCTCCTCCAGCGTGAAGAGGCCGTCTGTGGTGGTGGCGCCGCAGTTCACGCCGAGGCGGTCCTCGGCGTGAGCCAGCAGCTCAAGGCCACCGGCCATGAGACAGGCGATGTTCGTGCACACGCCCACCACGTACTTGCCGACCGGCTCGACGTGGAGCATGTCGTAGAAGGTGGCGGTGCCACGCACCTCGGCCGGGGTGACTCCGGTGAGCTCGGCGACCTCGATCATGCCGGCCTCGGACAGGTAGCCGTCCTGCTCCTGGGCGAGGTGGCACAGCGGAATCAGCGCCGAGCGCTTCTGGGGGTAGAGCGCCACGAGGGCCTCGGCGCGTGCGCGCAGCTCAGGGGTGAAGTGGCTCATCGGTCCACCTCTCCCATGACCGGGTCCACCGAGGAGATGATGGCGATGGCGTCGGAGAGCAGGCCACCGCGCAGCAGCACGGGCAGGGCGTTCAAGTTCACGAAGCTCGGGGCACGCGTGTGCATGCGCCAGGGCTTCGAGCTGCCGTCGGAGGCGAGGTAGCAGCCGAGCTCGCCACGAGGTGACTCGATGGCGGAGTAGACCTCACCGGTGGGGACCTTGAAGCCCTCGGTGAAGATCTTGAAGTGGTGGATCAACGCCTCCATCGACTCATCGATGCGGCCTCTCGGCGGCGGGGTGACCTTGGGGTCCTGGACCTTGTAGTCACCTGCCGGCATGCGCTCAAGGCACTGGCGCACGATACGGATCGACTCGCGGATCTCGTTGAGGCGGATCGAGTAGCGGTCGAAGTTGTCACCGTAGGTGCCGACGACCACGTCGAACTCGACCTCGTCATACGCCAGGTACGGCATGGTGCGACGCAGGTCCCAGGGCACGCCCGTGGAACGGAGCAGCGGGCCGGTGATGCCGAGGGCGAGGGCCTCTTCGGCGGTGAGGCCGCCGACGCCCTCGGTGCGCTCACGGAAGATGGGCTGGCCGGTGAGCAGGTCGTCGAACTCGAAGGAGCGCTCCCAGACGGTGTCGCAGATCACCGCGACGTCGTCCTCCCAACCGTCAGGCAGGTCCGCAGCCACGCCGCCGGGGCGGATGTAGTTGGTGTTCATGCGAAGGCCGGTGGTCTTCTCGAAGAACGACAGGATCATCTCGCGCTCTCTGAAGCCGTAAATCATCGCCGTGGTCGAGCCGAGGTCCATGCCGTTAGTGGCCAGCCACATCAGGTGCGAAGACATCCGGTTGAGCTCGCCCATGAGCATGCGGATCCAGGTGGCACGTGCGGGCATCTCGACGCCGAGCAGCTTCTCGACGGCCAGAGAGAAGGCCAGTTCGGAGTGCAGCGGGGAGAGGTAGTCCATGCGGGTCACGTTGGTCGAGCCCTGCACGTAGGTGAGCTGTTCGGCCTGCTTCTCCATGCCGGTGTGGAGGTAGCCGATGATCGGCTTGGTCCGCAGGATCACCTCGCCGTCGAGCTCGAACATGAGTCGGAGCACGCCGTGCGTGGAGGGGTGCTGGGGCCCCATGTTGATGATCATCGTCTCGTCATCGGGCTTGTCGATGTCGAAGTTCGACGGGTCGAGGACCGGGCCCTCGGGTAGCTGGATGACCGAGCCCATCTCGCGACCGAGCTCAAGGTCAGGCGTCGAGGTGCGCGGGAAGAGCTCCTGGGAGCCCTCAGAGGTCTCCTTGGTGGACCAGCTCGAGAGCTCGGTGATCTCGGCCTCGTAGGACTCGCTCATCGGGGGCCCGGCGCTTCCTTGAACTGCACGGGAACCCGGCCGGTGCCGTAGTCCTTGCGCAGGGGGTGGCCCTCCCATTCCTCGGGCATCAGGATCCGCGAGAGGTCGGGGTGACCGTTGAAGAGGATGCCCACGAGGTCGAAGGCTTCGCGCTCCATGGCCTCGACGCCGGGGTAGGAGCCGTAGATCGAGTCGACGCGTGGGTCGGACTCAGGAACCTGGACGCGCACGCGGACCCGGTCCTTCTTGGAGAGCGAGAGCAGGTTGGCCACGACTTCGAAGCGCTCGGGGGCGACGCCCTCAGGCAGCTCGCGACCGGGGTGGCCGAGGTAGTCGACGCCGCAGACGTCTGCGCACATCTCGTAACCGTCGGCCTTGAGTTCGGCGATGGTGGCTGCGTACGTGGCGCGCGAGGGGAACAGCACCCGGCTGACCTCGAGGCCCGGCAGCGACGGCGTGGTGGCCAGACTCATCGCGGAGTCCCCAGGTGCACGCGGGTCGGCATCTCCGGCGTCCACGGGCTCGAGGGGTTCTCGGTGAGGTGGATGGGGTTCTTGTCCGCACGACGCTGCGTGATCTCTCCGGTGCGGATGGTCTCGTGCAGGGTGAGGATCGCGTGCATCAGCGTCTCGGGGCTGGGCGGGCAGCCCGGTGCGTAGACGTCGACGGGGATGATCTGGTCGACACCCTGGACGATGGCGTAGTTGTTGAACAT
>CAWUMT010000054.1:0-7571 GCA_963923735.1 uncultured Acidimicrobiales bacterium | reverse complement strand
GGCGCTGCTCAACCACCAGATGGACCTCTCCCGCCAGGTCGCCTTGGAGTACCCGACTCTTGCGGACGCACAGGCGGCTGGAGCGACGCGGGCAGGGCCGTTCTCACCGGGGCTCGGGACGCACATGACCATGGCGGGGAACTTCAGCTATGCCGCTGGCAGCGGTGTGATGACCGATGACCAGATCCGCCACCCGATCGCCTGGATCTACGACGGCACGCAGCCCACCTCCAAGGTGGTCGGACTCTTCTACCAGGCCTCCGTGCCCAACCCGGCTGGCTTCGCCGGTCCCAACGACGTCTGGCATCAGCACAAGAACATCTGCATCGTCATGCGTCCGGGTGGCGGCGTCGACGCCCCGCTCGGTGCGGACCGGGATGCAACCAAGGCGCAGTGTGATCAGATTCATGGCTTCTTGGTCAAGGCAACCGGACCGCTGCTGCACGTCTGGACTGTCCCGGGCTATGAGGACCCCCAGGGCGTCTTCGCCCACCTGAACCCGGCGATCACCTGCGCGGACGGGACGTACCACATGGTCGATGTGACCAAGGTGGGCGTTCGAACATCCTCCTGCGTCGACGGCACCGAGTGATCTGAGATTCCCTGTGGTCTCGTGCGAGAGGACGAGTGTTCTGACGCGCCCGATCCAGCGAGTGGTGCTCGGCATCATGCTCGGACTCGGGATGTTGCTGGTGGCCGCCAGCCCTGCCAGTGCGCACGCCAACCTCGTGCGCACCGTTCCAAGTCAGGGCCAGCACTTCGCCGCGGGATCAGGTCCGCGCACCGTGAGCGTCACCTTCAACGAAGAGGTGCATGCCACCGACCGTTCACTGGTGGTCTACGACGGCACCGGCAAGGCGGTCTCGAAGAGCTCGGTGCACGGCTCGGCGTTCATCGCCACCGTGCGCGTGTCGGTCCCAAGCCTGGCCGAGGGCACCTACGTCTCGGTCTGGCGGATCCTCTCTGACGACGGGCACGACGAGCGTGGGGCCTTCACCTTCACGGTGGGCACTGCGTCGGCCGTGGCCAACATCAACGCCCTGGTGGGTCAGGGAGGACTGGGCACCGTCGGGACGGATCTGGCCTGGCTGGCTCGACTGGTCGGCTACCTCGCTGCGCTCGTCCTCGTCGGTGGGCTGCTGGCCACCACCTGGTGGTTCCCCGGTGTGGCGGCACGACCTGGTGTGCTCCGGCTCCTCAGGGTGGCGGCGGCCGCCAGTGCGCTCGCTGCGCTGGCCACGATCTACTTCGAAGCTGCCTCGATCGGCGGATCGCTCGCCTCGGGTTTCTCCGGTGATGCACTCTCGACGGTGCTCAGCGCACGGTTCGGACTCGGACCGCTTGTGCGAGGAGCACTCTCGCTCGGCGCGCTGGTCCTCTTGTGGCGTCGGCCTCCCGGAGGAGCGCACGGCCGTCGTCTGGTAGTCGGTGCCGGGGCCTTCGGTCTTGTGTTGCTCGCTACCTACCCGTGGGCGGGCCACGGCTGGGGCGGGCGCTGGCCGGTTCTCGGCACTGTGGCGGACTTCGTGCATCTCGGTGCGCTTGCCCTGTGGATCGGAGGCCTCGGGGTCCTTGCCGTGACGCTGCGGGGGAGCGGGGACGCCGATGCCGCGAGTAGCGCCGTGCAGCGGTTCTCCCCGCTGGCGCTCGGTGCGGTGGCGGCGGTCGCCTTCTCCGGGGTGCTCCAGTCACTTCGCCAGGTGGGCAGCCTCGACGCGCTTGTGCACACCTCGACCGGTCGCCTCGTGCTGATCAAGGTGCTCGTGGTCCTCGCCATCGTCATCGTGGCTGCAGCGAGCCGGAGCGCGGTGACTCGTCTTCGGGCGTCGGACGATCCAGACCACACGCGTTCACTTTCCGAGGTGCGCCGCTCGGTCCTTATCGAGGTCATCCTCGCCGTCGTGGTGCTGGGGTTGACCTCGACGATCGCCTCGAGTGCACCGGCCTATGAGCAACAGAGTGCGAAGCGTGCAGCGCAGGCGACCGTCCAGCGATCCTCGGCGCAAGCCGGCGGGCTTCGCTTCACCGTGGCGCTCCAGCCGGGACTCGTCGGTGCCAACACCATGGCCATCTCTGTCACGCGGCAGGACCCGAGTCGGTTCCTGCCTGCCACCCTGTCGGGAACGCTTCGGTGCCCAGGCACGAAGCCAGCGACACTTCGGGTGAGCCCACTTCCTGATGGTCGGTGGGTGTCGGCGGTCAGGTTCCCGAGCACGCAGGCCTGCAGGCTCGAGCTCCTTGCGGGAGACGGAACCTCCTCGACGAGGGCCACGCTCTCGCTCTCCGTTCGCTGACGATCCCGCCCTGTGCTTGGCCACAGGCCGGGGGTAGCGTCAGGTCATGGTGACGATGAACTCGACCGTAGGGCCACCGGCGATCGAACTCCACGGGGTCACCAAGCACTACAAGGGCGGTGGCGGCGTCGATGAGCTCACTCTCCGCGTCGAGCGAGGCGAGATCTTCGGGTATCTCGGTCCCAACGGTGCAGGCAAGTCGACCACCATCCGCATGCTGGTTGACCTGATCAGGCCTGATGTGGGCACGATCTCGGTCCTTGGACTTGATGCTCGGCGAGACTCGATCGAGGTGCACCGGCGCATTGGTTATCTCCCTGGGGAGCTCACCCTCTATGAACGGTTGAGCGCACGCGAGATCCTCGGACACTTCGCACATCTCCGGGGCCTCGACGCCGAGGCGTATGAGTCGTTGGCAGGTCGTCTCCACCTCCAGCTCGACCGAGTGGTGCGCGAGCTCTCCAAGGGAAACCGTCAGAAGGTCGGGTTGATCCAGGCATTGATGGGTGATCCCGAACTGCTGATCCTCGACGAGCCCACCTCAGGGCTCGACCCCCTGATCCAGCACGAGGTCCATGACGAGTTGCGTCGCGCTGCCTCGGAGGGACGCACGGTGCTGCTCTCGAGCCACGTGCTCTCCGAAGTCGCCGAGATCGCCGACCGAGTCGGGATCATCCGAGAGGGCCGCCTGATCGCCGTCGAGCAGGTCGACGAGTTCCGCCAGCGAGCGATCCACCTGGTCGACGCCACGTTCGCGTCCCCGCCGACTCCCGAGGTTCGTGGCGCACTCGAGGCGGCCGGCGGGACGTTCGAGACCTCGCACAAGGTGCACTTGGAGATCCCCTCGGAACGATTGTCCGAACTGGTCAAGGTGCTGAGCGGAGCAGAGGTCGTGGACCTCTGGGTCCGCGAGCCAGCCTTGCAGGAGCTGTTCCTCTCGCTCTATGAGCACGGGGAGGCCTGAGCGTGGTGCACCGCCATCGCACTCGTTCGATCGGCTCGGTCTTCGACCGTTCCGTGCGCGAGGAGCTTCGAGCCATGGCCGGCTGGACGTTCGGCCTGGCGGTCTATGCCTTCGCCATGGGGGCGGTGTTCACCAGCATCCACACCAACCCGCTGTTCGATCAGATCGCCAAGAACTACCCCGAGGCGCTCAAGTCGCTCTTCCAGATGAGCGACTACACCACCGGTGTCGGGTACATGCGCGTTGAAGTGGTGGCCGTGATCGCGCCGCTGTTGGTGATCACCTTTTCGATCCTGTGGGGCGGCGATCTCTTGGCCGGCGAGGAGGATCGGGGAACCCTCGATCTCCTGCTGGCCAATCCCGTCTCGAGAAGCCGCGTCTTCCTGGAGAAGTTCGCCGCGCTGGCTCTCGGCATGTTCGCCGCCGCAGGAGGACTGGTGCTGGGCCTGGTGGTGGGCTCCCCGCTGTTCGATCTGAAGCTCGGCACGTCAGCCTGTCTGGCCACCGGGGTGTCGATCGCCTTGCTGGCGCTGCTGTTCGGAACGCTTGCCCTTGCCTTGGGAGCCGCCACGGGCTCTCGGGGAATTGCTCGGGGGCTGACCGTCCTCGTGGTGGTGGTCGCCTACCTCGTGAGCGGACTGGCTGACCTGGTCACCTGGCTCAAGCAGGTCCGGCCCTTCTCGCCCTGGTACCACGCCATGGCCATCGATCCGCTGGGGACCGGTTGGCATCTCTGGCACCTCGTTGCGCTCCTCGGCGTGACCGTCGTCATCGCCGCCGTGGGGGCGTTGGCCTTCGAGCGCCGAGACCTCAGCACCTGATCAGTCTCGAGGGCCCCGAAGAGCTCAGCCGATCTGGAACGAGCCCGTCTTGGTCGTCTTGACCGATCCGTTGGCCTTGTAGGCCTTGAGCGTGAACTAGTAGGTCTTGTTCTTCTTGAACCCGAAGACGCTGTTCACGCCTGCAGCGCAGGATCCCTTGGACGCTGAGTTGATGGTGACGCCCTCTCGGGCTCGGCCCCCTGACCGTGCAGAAGATGGTTACGCACCGCCATGGTTCGAGCGAGCGCGCCCTACGCTGGGTCCATGACAGATCCGAGTCCTAGGCACGAAAATTCGGCTTCCCGGATCAAAGAGCTTGAGGATGAAGTGGCCAAGCTCCGGGCGGAGGTCGAGCGGCTTCGAGGTCAACTCCGCAAGGTCGAGGCCGACCGCCATGAGCGGCCGCCTCACTGGGGCTGACTACTTCTTCGGGGCTCCCGGGTTCTCGAACGGCACCGCGCCACTGGGCGCTGCGGGCACCTTGGCCGTGTTGACGTTCGAGAGCACTGAGCTTTGAGTGCCTGTAGCTCCCTTGACAGTGATCTTGCGGGCGTAGGGCGCACTCATCGTCGGCACATAGAAGGTCTCGAGCACGAAACCTCCGTTGACCTTGACTCCGATGACCTGGTCCTTGCCCACTGCGGTTAACGCGCCCTTGGTGGGCGTGCGTTCGGGCCGAGTGCAGTTCTCCAAGAGTGTCGTGAGGTTCGAATAGGGGAGGAAGGGAGCGATGATCCCCGCGCCCGGTGAAGTCGAACTGATCGAGACCCACTTGTTGGCCAGCGCCGCGGCCTGTGCCTTGGCCGACGTCGTTGCCCACCATGACGCTGGCGCCTTGACGTAGGACGTGTAGGCCTGCAGGTAGAGCTCGAGGACCACGGCCTGCTTGTTGGCCAGGGTGTAGGTGAGGGTTCCGGAGTCCGCTGCATCCGACATCACCCAGTGCATCGTGGAGATTCCACCCACGCTCGTCGGCTTCGAGAAGGTGGTGTCCACCGTCACCCGGCTCACGGGCAAAGTCGCCCCGCAGGTGGCGGCGAGGATGGCCTGGGGACTCTGGGCGGCGAACCCTGTGAGTTTCTGCGTTGTCGAGGTCGTCGACGCGCTTTTCGAGCTACCTCCCAGGCCGCACGCGGCCAAGGCGAGGGAGGACGCCACCACAGCGACGAGGGGCAGCCGGGCAGGAGACTTCACGAGTCCGAACGCTAACCAAGCGGCTTCGAGGCGGGATGGATGCTCAGGGTCGTATCGTGGTTGGCGAACACCCATTCCACGGAGGAATCGATGGCAGACGGGACCGAGCCAGAAGGCGTGGTCGAGGCATCGCTCAGCGCGATCGACGCCTCTGAGGAGGTGGCCAAGAAGAAGGTCCGCCGCTCCCTGCGCGAGACGATGAAGCTTCGTGCACCCGAGTTCCGCTACGGCGAGCTGCTCCTCCTGCTGCTCGCCACCTTCATCTTCAACGGTTCGGTCACCAGCCAGACCCGTTGGCACTCACTCGTGCTGGTGATCCTCGAAGCCTTCACCATTCTCTTGGCGCTCCTGGCCTCAAGGGCGAGGCGCTTCACCATCAACTTCGCCATCGTCGTCTGCTCGGCTGCCTTGGCATCCTCGCTCTGCGAGCTCATCTTCGACTGGAACCTCTTCCAGTCCTCCACGGCGCTGCTCAATGTGCTGCTGGTAATCGTGGCCCCCCTCGCCGTGATCCGGGGGATCATCAGGCGCCACGTGGTGGACTTCCGGACCGTCCTGGCCGCTCTGTGTCTCTATGTGATGTTCGGCATGCTCTTCTCGGCGTTGTTTGCAGCCTCCCAATCGCTCAGTCATCATCAGTTCTTCGTGCAGACCGACCATGGGTCTCCCTCGGACTTCTCTTACTTCTCCTTCATCACCCTGACCACCGTCGGCTACGGCGATTTGACCGCCGCCACAGCCACCGGCCGCACGATGGCGGCCTTCGAGGCAATGTTCGGCCAGCTCTACCTCGTCTCCGTGGTCGCCGTGCTGGTCTCGAACATGGGACCGATCTTCTCGAAGCACGCAAGCGAGGACCTCGATGACGATCTCGACGAGGTGGAGCGCGAAAACTCGGACACCCAGGGTTAGCCTCATGTCCATGGTCCCTGAGGAGAACGAGCAGCTCGAGGCGCTCGCCAGCCGACTCGACGCCGTCGAGGCGGCCATGGCTCGTCTCGATGCCGGTACCTACGGCACGTGCGAGGCGTGCGGCGCAGAACTTGGTGCGTCGGCCCTGGCAAACGACCCTCTCTTGGCCCGGTGCGCTTCCTGCCCGGACCGTTCATGAGCAACGACGCACTCGCGCGCTGATCATGTCGACCGATCCCCAAGAACGCCTCCGAGAACTCGGCGCGTTCATCCGCGAGCAGCGGTCCAACGCCCGGATGTCCCTTCGACGGCTCTCGGAGACGGCGGGAATCTCGAACCCGTATCTCTCTCAGATCGAGCGCGGCCTACGCCGCCCCTCCGCAGAGATCCTCCAGCAGATCGCCCGCGGTCTGTCAGTCTCAGCCGAGACCCTCTACGTCCGGGCTGGGTTCCTCGACCCCGAGGCCAAGGGCGACCTTGAAGCGCACATCAACGCCGACCCACGCCTCAATGCTTCGCAGCGCCGGGCGCTGATCGAGATCTACCGCTCCTTTGTGGCTGAGTCCCAGGGAGCGGAGGGGGCGCCGCCCATCGAGGGGGAGGACGACACCGACCGTTAGGCTCGGTGTCGCCATGAAGCGGCTCGGCATCCTCTCGCTGCACACCTCTCCGCTGGCCCAACCCGGGACAGGGGACGGCGGCGGCATGAACGTCTACGTGCGTGAACTTGCTGCCGCCCTCGCCCGTGCGGGCAACACCTGCGACGTCTTCACTCGAGCCACCTCGCCCGAGGAGCTCGGCACGGTGGTCCTCGAGCCCGGCCTCTCAGTCCACGGTGTTGCCGCAGGTCCCTTGGCGCCGGTGGCCAAGGAGGACCTCGAGTTGCTGGTTCCCGAGTTCACCGATCGGGTGCTCACTGCGATGACGACCTCGAGCGGTTCACCGATCCCCGAGGAGCTCGGTGGCCCCTACGACGCGGTGCACGCCAACTACTGGCTCTCGGGAGTCGCCGGTCACACGATCAAGCACGAGCTCGACATCCCGCTGGTCTCCACGTTCCACACCCTGGACCGCGTCAAGGCCGAGGCGATGCCTGAAGAGGTGATCGCCGAGCTCTCCGAACGACGTGCCGAGGCTGAGTCGGTGGTCATCGACTGCTCCGATGCGGTGCTTGCCTCGTGTGAGGTCGAGGTCGATCAGCTCGTTGAGCTCTACGACGCTGATCCCAACCGGGTGGTCATCGTTCCTCCGGGGGTCGACCATGCCTTCTTCGGTCCCGGCGATCGCCCCCAGGCACGGCGTGCGCTCGATCCCCCCGCCACTGGAGCAGTGGTGCTCTTCGTCGGAAGGCTCCAACCGCTCAAGGGAGCGAGCACTGCGCTGTGT
>CAWUMT010000053.1:0-7601 GCA_963923735.1 uncultured Acidimicrobiales bacterium | reverse complement strand
CGTGCGGACGAAGTGCCCGCCCCACCGCTGAACCTGGTGGCGGACTACGGCGGTGGCGGGATGATGCTGGCCTTCGGCATCCTCGCTGCGCTGATTGAAGCCAAGGGCTCGGGCCAGGGGCAGGTAGTCGACGCCACCATGCTCGACGGCGTGGCCTCGATGCTCCACCTCGTCTACGGCTTCCACCTCGGCGGGGTGTGGAACGAGGAGCGCGGGCGCAACGTCCTCGATTCCGGCGCACACTTCTATGACGTCTATCGGACCAAGGACGACAAGTTCGTCGCCGTAGGGGCCATCGAAGGACAGTTCTACGCCGCGCTGCTCGAAGGGCTTGGCCTGACCGGAGAGGAGCTGCCCCACCAGTTCGACCGGTCCCAGTGGCCGGCGATGAAGGAGCGCTTCGCCGCGATCTTCGCCACCAGGACCCGAGATGAGTGGACTGAGCAGTTTGCGAACCTCGATGCCTGTGTCACGCCTGTGTTGACGACGTGGGAGGCGCGCACGCACCCCTGGCTCACCGAACGCGGGACCTTCCAGGAGGTCGAGGGCACCCTGCAGGCAGGGCCGGTGCCACGCTTCTCGCGGACCCCAGGTGCAGTGAGCAAGCCACCGTCACTCCCCGGTGAGGACACCGACGAGGCGCTCGGTGCGTGGGGGATCGACGCGGACAGGATCGCTGCGCTCCGGGCCAACGGCGCGCTCAACGCGCCCTGATCAACCCTGCTGCTTCGAGCCCCGCGTGATGACTGCGGATCCTCGTGATGCGAAGTCGGCGTTGGTGAAGACGTCCGCCAGCCATGCATCGGAGTGGACGCGCTCGACCCGATAGGCCTCAACGCCCAGGTTCGCCGAGACGTCTGCGTAGATCTCCTTGACCTTGGCGATGGCCAATGGGTCGATCTCGGCGATGGCCGAGGCCACCTGGCGCACGCGATCCATCAGCGCCTCATGGGGGACCACCTCGGTAACGAGACCCCACTCGAGGGCAGTGGCGGCATCGATGAAGTCTCCAGTCATCGACATGCGCACGGCGCGGTCGATTCCGATGAGGCGGGGGAGTCGGACGAACATGCCTCCGCCCGCCATCACGCCCACGCGTGCGTGCGTGTCGGCAAAGCGCGCCCGGTCTGAGGCGATGAGGAAGTCACAGTCGAGCGCGATCTCGAGTCCTCCGGTGGCCACCGGTCCGTTGATCGCCCCGATGATCGGCTTGACGGCATCAGCCATGATTCCCCATGGCTGGTTCGGATCGCGCCCAGAAGACCCACCGGCGAGTCCGGCGGGATCCTTCAAGTCGACCCCGGCACAGAAGGCGGGGTCGGCGCCGGTGAGGATCAGGACCCGGATGCTCTCATCGGCATCGAGCTCGAGGATCGCCGCGTTGAGTGCCTCCATGAGGCCGGCACCGATCGCATTGCGTCGCTCGGGGCGATTCAGGGTGATGATGCCCAGGGGGCCCTCTCGCTCGACCAGCACCACAGACGCCTCAGTCATCGGATCGCATCCCTTCTCGCTCCGTCATGCACGGGCGGTGTGGTCGAGACTACGAGATCAACGATCGTTGCGGGCGAGGTGCCAACTGTTGCAGATCTCACAGCGGTACGGGCTGAGCTCCACCTTGTGCTCGACCCATTGGAGCTGTGCGACGTCCTGCGCCTCGCGTTCGGTGGAGTACCGGGCTTTCGGTGTGCCGTCGGCCTTGACGTGGCTTCGGGCTACCGGAGCGGGGGAGCCGGAGTTGCGACCTCGGGGTGAGGGAGGCTCGGTTCGGCGATGGCGTCGAGGCACGCTGCCAGTCTGCTCGGCCTGGGAGGACACTGTGGACACTCGTCTAACTTGGAGGGTGATGTCAGACGCAACCCAGGTCATCGAACCGGCGATCTCCGATCCGATCCTCGACGATGGGGATCACGAACGGTTCACTCACATCGTCCTCGAGGGCTATACGCCCAAGGGCTCCGAGGACTTCGTCCCCGTGGGCAACTCCGTGGTCGAAGGGATGATCAACGGGACGGCGGTCGAGGCACTGTGTGGCAAGAAGTGGGTACCGGGCAAGGACCCGGGCAAGTACCCGGTCTGCCCCACCTGCATCGAGGTCGCCGAGTCGCTGGGCTGGGACGTCCCCGGCCGCTGATCCTCAGGGGTGAAAGCCGAGGCGTTCTTGGAAGAAGTTGAGGACCTGCTCGAGGGCGAGCCTCGTCGGTGACCCCTCCTCATCGGAGTAGTCCTCGGTGAGGACCGAATGCGCCTTGGGCGAATAGCCCCAGGGGTTCCCCTCCGAGGAGTCGATCTCGACACCGATGAAGTTGTCGCCGAGCTCGGTGCGGAGGCGCTCGAAGCGCTCGGGCGGGACCGCGAAGTCACCCGTGAAGCGGAGTCCGAGCACGCAGGTCTCGGCCGCACGGGAACGGACGACCTCAAGGTCCTCGGGCGACAGCCCGATCGACTGCTTTGCCGCCTTCGAGAGGGGGAAGGGTGTCGAGGGCTGGGAGAGCACCGGGGCCACGACCACGGGGTCGACCATCATCCCGAGGGCGATCCCGCCGGTGAGGCACATCCCCACCACGCCCACGCCGGGGCCTCCGCAGCGCTCGTGCTCGTGCACGGCGAGGGCTCGAAGCCACTGGGTCACCGGACTCGTCTTGTTGGTGGCGAAGACGGAGAACTCTCGGCGGATGCACGCACGGGCGAGTGAGCCCGCCAGATACCCAGGGCTCGGGGCTCGCCCCGGGGTGCCGAAGAGGTCGGGGAGCACTGCGGTCATCTGGGCGTCGGCAACCCGGCGGGCGAAGGCGGCCACTAGCGGGGTGATGCCGGGGACCTCGTGCACGACCACCACTGCGGGCCCCGTCCCGAGTCGGTAGACCTCTCGAGTCTTTCCCTGCGCGGTGAACTGTTCTCGGGAGAACCCCTCGAGGGCGGTGGGATCGATGGAGGTGGCCATGGGCCGAACTTATGCGAAACGCGCTTGCACGCCCCGGGTGGGTGCTGTAAACAGAATGGCGTTTCGCATTCGGCGGAGCGAAGGGGGAGGCGATGACCAGCGGTCCGATGCTCGAGGAGCGGCGGAGTTACGTGGCGGGCACCTGGGTCGATGGCGACACGGCCATCCCCGTGGAGAATCCCGCAGACGAGTCGGTCATCGCTGAGGTCGTCGCCACACCGCTCGCTGAGGTGGAGCGAGCCATCGCCGAGGCCCGCCGGTCCTTCGACGAGGGCGTCTGGGCCGATCTTCCCCGAGCGGAGCGGATCGCTGCGGTCGAACGGTTCCTCGATCACCTCGAGGCCAACCGAGCACCGTTCGCGGAGACGATCATGGCCGAAGCGGGACAGCCACGGTTCTTCGCCGACTCAACCCAGGTCGTCACGTCCATCGCCACGGGACGGGCCACCATCGAGCTCTACCGCCAGATGGCGGACGAGGAGTTCAACCCAGTCCCCGTTGACGAGCTGACCCGAGGCCGGGTGGCCTTGTCGATTCGTCGTCATGAGCCCATGGGGGTCGTGGTGGCGATCACCCCGTACAACGGGGCGATCATCATGGCCCTCCAGAAGATGGTCCCCGCATTGTTGACGGGCAACTCGGTGATCCTGCGCCCGAGCCCCCTCACCCCATGGTCATCGCTCCTGCTCGGCTCCGCGGCGGAGGCCGCAGGGATCCCCCGCGGTGTGGTCTCAGTGGTGATCGAGGCGGGCAACGAAGGTGCAGAGCTGCTCACCACGGACCCGCGTGTCGACATGGTGTCGTTCACGGGTTCCACCCAGGTGGGCCGCATGATCCTCGCTCAGGGGGCCTCGACCATCAAGCACGTCGCCTTGGAGCTCGGTGGCAAGTCCGCCCAGATCTACCTCCCCGATGCCATCGAGAAGGTGGGCATGGGGGCGATGATGGTCTGTGCGATGACCGCAGGGCAGGCCTGCGTAGCCGCCACCCGCATGGTGGTCCCTCAGGAGTCCAAGGAGCAGGTCGTCGCCATGGTGGCCGGCACCTACGGCATGCTCAGCGTCGGTGATCCCACGGATCCCGCGACGACCATGGGGCCGGTGATCAACGATGCGGCTCGCACACGATGTGAGCGGATCGTCGAGGAGGCCACCCAAGCGGGCGCCACGGTCGCCTTCGGCGGAGGCCGACCGAGCGGACTCGACAAGGGCTACTACTACGAGCCCACGGTCCTCGACGTGCCCGACAACTCCAACCCTGCGGCGCAGCAGGAGATCTTCGGGCCGGTCATCTCGATCATCGGCTACACGGACCTCGACGAGGCCGTGGCCATCGCCAACGACTCGGCGTATGGACTGTCTGCCCAGGTCTACGGTGCGGACGTCGCCGCGGCGACTGCGGTGGGCCGAAGGATCCGCTCGGGCGCGGTCAACGTGAACACCTCGGTGTTCTCGGCCTACGCCCCCTCAGGCGGCTACAAGCAGAGCGGCCTGGGTCGCGAGCGTGGGCCCGAGGGAATTCGCTCCTTCCAGGAGATCAAGCACCTGGCCATCGGCGAGCTTCGCTGAGGTCACCCCGACGACACGCACCCGACGAACGAACCATCACCAAGAACCTAAGAAAGCAGCAAGGAGCACACCATGAGCAACCTCAACCTCGACTGGCTCATCTCGGTCGACGACCACATCTTGGAGCCACCCAACGTGTGGACGGACCGAGTGGCCAAGAAGGACCTCGAGCGCGCCCCGCACGTCGAAGTCAACGACAAGGGCGAGTTCTGGGTCTACGACGGCCAGTACCTGCCGTCCTCGGGCCTCTCGGCCGTGGCCGGCAAGTCCAAAGAGGAGTTCTCTCCTGAGCCGGTGACCTACGCCGAGATGCGCCCTGGTTGCTACGACCCCGTTGAGCGGGCCAAGGACTTCGACCGTGCAGGCGTGCTGGCTTCGGTCTGCTTCCCCTCGGTGACCCGCTTCTGCGGTCAGCTCTTCATGGAGGCCTCGGACCGGGTGTTCGGTCTTGAGTGCCTCAAGATCTACAACGACTGGCTCATCGAAGATTGGTGCGCGGCCGTGCCTGGTCGCTACATCCCGCTGATGCTGATCCCGATGTGGGACCCCAAGTTGGCCGTCGCGGAGATGGAGCGCTGTGCGGCCAAGGGCTACACGGCCTTCGC
Source organism: uncultured Acidimicrobiales bacterium (assembly GCA_963923735.1). Lineage (GTDB taxonomy): Bacteria > Actinomycetota > Acidimicrobiia > Acidimicrobiales > RAAP-2 > CAIUMH01. Next base: position 2,484 of record CAWUMT010000053.1, on the reverse strand, counting down.
CTTCTCGGAGAACCCGCACCCGCTCGGCCTGCCCACCATCCACGACAAGGACGGCTACTGGGAGCCGGTGATCAAGGCGGCGAACGACCTTGAGCTGACCATCTCGATCCACGTGGGGCCCTCCTCGCAGGTCCCCCAGATCGCCCCGGACTCGCCCTTCATGGCCAACCTCACCTGGGGGGCGATCCGCACCTCGGGTGCGATGCTGTCGTGGATCTTCTCGGGCTGGTTCCAGAAGTACCCGAACTTGAAGGTCGCACTCTCCGAAGGCGAGATCGGCTGGATGCCGTACTTCCTTGAGCGTGCCGAGCAGGTCATGGACAAGCAGCGTCACTGGGTCAAGAAGGGAACGACCTTCATGGGCCACGGCTCTGCGGGCAACCTGATCGACCTCGACGAGCTCGACATCCGCGAGACCTTCCACAAGCACATCTTCGGCTGCTTCATCGATGACGCTCACGGCATCGCCTCGATCGACGAGATCGGTGAAGACAACATCATGTGCGAGGTGGACTACCCGCACTCGGACTCCACCTGGCCTGACTGCATCTCGACGGTCAAGAACCGCATCGGTCATCTTCCTGAAGAGACTCAGTACAAGATCCTGCGGGGCAATGCCGAGCGGATCTACCGCTTCACCCCAGCGGAGCCTCCCGTGTTGGCGAAGTCCTGATGGCTGACTACTCGATCGAAGTCGACCAGCAGATCTGTCTGGGCTCTGGGCTGTGCACCACGTACGCGCCCAACACCTTCGACCAGGACGAGAACACCGCCAAGGTCTTCGTCAAGTCGGTAGGGGAGGACTCGTTGGAGGACGTCCAGGCGGCCGCCGAGGCGTGCCCCATGGCGGCCATCAAGGTCACAATCAACTGACGCACGTCAGCACAAGGGGACTCGATCCGAAGATCGATCCTCCGAGAACGTTGTCATCGCACTTGCGAGGGCACGCATCGACATGGCCATCGCGATGGTCATGGAGGGAAGGCAAACAAGCAGCATGAGCGACAATCGGATTCTCAACATCGAGAAGGTAAGAGAGTTGTTTGATCTCGAGGGGTCCTACCTCGAGTCTTCGGGTGGCGCCTACCGTGACGACCCCAACCCGGCGTGGAACCATCTGCGCGAGACGGGGCCTGTTCACAGGGGAACGGTCCATGAGCTGGGCAAGCTCGGACGGGATGCAACCTTCCACGGACTTCCCGAGGAGGGCAAGGAACACTACTCCGTCTTCTCGTTCGAGGCGTGCGACTTCATCTACCGCAACCCCGAGATCTTCGCCTCCGCAGCCGAGGCCCCCGACATCCGTGGGGGCGAGACCAGCGTCTTCAACACCATGTTGACAATGGGCGGCGCCGAGCACCGTCGCTACCGTGCGCTGGTGCAGCCCTCCTTCATGCCGGCCAAGGCCGAATGGTGGCTGCGCAACTGGATCACGAGCACCATCGATGAGCTCATCGACTGCTTCATCAATGACGGGAAGGCCGAGCTGAACACCGACTTCTGCGCAGCGGTGCCGGTGCTCACCATCACCGGGTCCTTCGGATTCACCGTGGAGCAGGCGCTCGAGGTCCGCAACGCCGTCTCGAACGCTATGCGCATCGTCGAGTTGCTCCAGCCGATCCTGGCGGATCGCCGGGTGAATCCCCAAGATGACTTGATCAGCGTGCTGGCCCACTCCGAGATCACCGATGAGGACGGCACCACCCAGGTGCTCAGCGATGCCGAGATCTACTCGTTCTCGGTCCTGCTGCTTGCCGCAGGCTCGGGGACCACCTGGAAGCAGATGGGGCTGATCCTCAACATCCTGCTCAACAACCCTGAGCTGCTCGCTCGGGTGCGAGACGACCGCAGCCTGATCAAGCCCCTCATCGATGAGGCGGTTCGATGGGTTCCCACCGATCCGATGTTCTCTCGCTGGGTCACCCAGGACGTCGAGATGTTCGGGACCACGGTTCCCGCCGGCGCGGTCATCCATCTGTGCCTCGGTTCGGCGAACCGTGACCCGGCCCGATGGGACAACCCCGACACCTTCGACATCGATCGCAAGGCGAAGCCCACGCTGGCCTTCGGTGGTGGCCCGCACGTCTGCCTCGGTATGCACGTGGCCCGCGCAGAGCTCACGGGCGGCCTCAATGCGCTGCTTGATCGCCTGCCGAACCTCCGACTCAACCCGGAGAAGCCCGCACCTGAGATCATCGGATACTACGAGCGCGGTTCGTCTGCGCTCCACGTCTTGTTCGACTGAGGAGATTCACGATGGCTGACGACTACAAGGCACCTGAACTGCTGCTGCTTGGCGAGGACCACATCAAGGCCTATCGCGAGACCAACGGAGAGACCGGCTATCTCTGGAATGGCGCCACCGCATTGCTCCTGACGACCATCGGAGCCAAGTCCGGCCTTGAGCGGACCTCACCGCTCATCTTTGCTGCGCACAACGGGGACTACCTGGTGGTGGCCTCCCAGGGTGGGGCGCCGACGCAT
>CAWUMT010000052.1:0-7681 GCA_963923735.1 uncultured Acidimicrobiales bacterium | reverse complement strand
GCTCTTCCAGAGGGAGCTCGGAGAGGTCCTCCTTGGCCTGTGCGGAGATGGTGACGCCCTCGAAGAGGGTGAGCAGCTCGGCCAGCGGGTCGTAGCCCTCACTGCGGCGGTCGTAGATCAGGTCCAAGCAGACCTCACGGGCACGCTCATCGATCTTGGCCAGCGGAAGGATCTTCGAGGCGTGCACGATGGCGGCGTCGAGTCCGTACTCCACCGCCTCGTGGAGGAACACCGAGTTGAGCACCTGACGAGCTGCGGGGTTGAGGCCGAAGGAAATGTTCGAGAGCCCAAGAATCGTCGAGGCTCCGGGCAGTTCGGCCTTGATCAGCCGGATGGCCTCCAAGGTCTCAATGCCGTCTCGCCGGGACTCCTCCATGCCGGTCGACAAAGGGAGTGCCAAGGGATCGAACAGGAGGTCCTCGTTCTCGAGGCCGTAGCGAGTCGTGGCCAGCTCGGCGATCGCCTTGGCGGCGCGGAGCTTCCAATCGGCGGTGCGGGCTTGGCCCTCCTCGTCGATGCAGGTGGCGACGACGGCGGCGCCGAACTCCTTGGCCAGAGAACAGAACTGGTCGAAGCGCGTGCCCTCCTCAGCCCCTTCCTCGAGATTGACTGAATTGAGCATCGCCCGGCCGCCCAGCCAGGCCAGTGCGGTCTCGGCCACGGGTCCTTCGGTGGTGTCCACCATGATCGGGACCGTCGACTGGGTGGCGAGGCGTGCGATGAGCTCACCCATGTCAGCCACGCCGTCGGCACCGGTGTAATCCACGCAGACGTCGATGACGTGGGAGCCTTCTCGGACCTGCTCCTTGGCCATGTCGACGCAGGTCTCCCAGTCCGCCTCGAGCATTGCCTCACGGAACTTCTTCGAGCCGTTCGCATTGGTGCGTTCGCCGACGGCCAGGAACGAGTTTTCCTGGGCGAAGGGAACGGCGGAGTAGATCGAGGTGGCCGACGGCTCGTGGCTGATCTGCCTCGTCGCCGGAGCCCGGGTTCCGATCGCGTCGATGACCGCCTTGAGGTGCGCAGGCGTGGTGCCGCAGCAACCGCCCACGGCGTTGACCCCGAACTCCTCGACGAAACGGACCAGGTGCTCTGCCAGCTGGTCGGGCGTCAGGTCGTAGTGCATCGCCCCGTCGACCACCGAGGGCAGCCCGGCATTCGGCAATACTGAGATGGGCAGGCGGGAGTGCTCGGAGAGGTGGCGGATGGCCTCGCCCATCTCGACCGGGCCAGTGGCGCAGTTGAGCCCCACGACGTCAACACCCATGGCATCCATCGAGGCCAAGGCTGCGCCGACCTCGGTTCCCGGCAGCATGCGACCGGTCAGCTCGATGGTCACCTGCACCTGGAGCGGGACCTGACGACCGGCTTCGGCCATGGCGAGCCGTGCGCCATTGATCGCCGCCTTGGCGCCGAGCAGGTCGAACATCGTCTCAATGATGAAGAGGTCCACGCCGCCGGTGAGGAGGCCCCGAGCCTGCTCGTGGTACGACGCGCGCAACTCCTCGTAACTGATCTGGCCCAAGGTGGGGAACTTGGTGCCCGGCCCGATGGAGCCAGCGACGAACCGGGGCTTCTCGGGGGTCGAGAACCGATCGGCACAGCGGCGGGCCAACTCCGCGGCCGAGCGAGAAAGCGACTCCGCCCGGTCTTCGAGGTCGTATTCGGCGAGCACGATCGAGAAGGAGCCGAAGGAGTCGGTCTCGATGACGTCGGAGCCGACCTCGAGGAACGAGGTGTGGAGCTGCTCGATGGCTGAGGGCTTGGACTCCACCAGCACCTCGTTGCACCCCTCGAGGGCAGGCCCACCGAAGTCGGCAGCGGTCAGGCCCTGGAGCTGGAGGTTGGTGCCGGTGGCGCCGTCGAAGAAGACCACCTTCTCTGCGAGCGCGGCGAGGTAGGGGTCACAGCCCGCGTCAAGGCGGGGGAGAAGGGGAACCCGTCGAGCCATAGGCCTCAAGGCTACCGGGCACCACTACCCTTGGAACTCGTGAAGATCTACACGAAAAAGGGTGACGACGGCACCACGGGCCTGCTCTTCGGCGGACGGGTGCGCAAGGACACCGACCCCATCGAGGTCAACGGCGCGGTCGATGAGGCCCAAGCCATGTTGGGCCTCGCACGAGCACATGCGGGGACCCAGTCGGAGCTCGACGCGATGCTCATCGAGATCGAGCGCGATCTCTACTGCCTGATGGCCGAGGTGGCCACGGCGCCGGAGAACCGGGCGAAGCTCGTTGCTGGGATCTCGCTCGTGACCCCGGAGATGACCGCCGACCTCGAGCGCCGGATCGACGTGCTCTCGAAGAAGGTCGAGATGCCGACGGAGTTCGTGATCCCCGGCCAGAACCTGACCTCCGCAGCACTGGACGTGGCACGCACAGTCATCCGACGGGCCGAGCGCATCGCGGTCGGCTACGACCTCGACGGCTCGCAGGTGGTCGCCTACCTCAATCGGCTCTCCGACCTCGTGTGGACGATGGCCCGCTGGGCAGAGGGTGACGACCACGTCATGGCCAAGCGGGAGGCTCGCTGATGCCGCTGTCCTTCACCCTCAGCGCCCACGGCGCCGGTGCTGACCTCACTGGCCTCGACCTGCTGGCCGTGCCGGTCATCTCGACCGACCACGGCCCTCAGCTCGCTCCGGGCGTCCAAGCGCTGCTTGATTCCCATGGTGCCACCCCTGAGCTCGACGAGGCACATCTCGCCCGCCATGAGTTCGTGGCCAAGCAGGGCTCGACCTGTGTGCTCTCGACCGCACCGGGCCAACCCACCGTCCTGCTGGTCGGCCTCGGGCCCGCCCCCACCTCAGAGTCATGGCGTCAGGCCGGAGCCGCTACCGCTCGGTCGCTCAAGGGCGCTCGTGGTGTGGTCGTGGTCGGCGATGGCGAGGTTGCCGAAGCAGTAGCGGTCGGCGCACTGCTCGCCACCTACAAGTTCTCACTGGCGTCCAAGGCTGAGGCTCCTGCTCCTCGATCGATCGAGGTGCTCGGTGCGGACGCCGAGGCACTCGCCCGCGGCGTCGCCATCGCCTCGGCGGTCGGTCTGGCTCGAGACCTCGTCAATCGGCCTCCCGCAGACCTCGGACCCACTGAGCTCGCAATCCAGGCGGCCGCCAACCTCGAAGGCGCAGGAGGGGTGTCGGTCGAGATCTGGGATGAGACCCGCATCGAGGCAGAGCGCCTCGGGGGACTGCTCGGGGTCGCCGAGGGATCTGTGCGTCCTCCTCGTCTCGTCAAGGCCACGTACGAGCCCGATGGTCCAGCGAGCGGCCACGTGGTCCTCGTCGGCAAGGGCATCACCTTCGACTCCGGCGGGCTCTCGCTCAAGACGCCTGGTGGGATGACCACCATGAAGACCGACATGACGGGCGCTGCGGTGGTGCTCTCGGTCATGGGGGCACTCAAGTCGCTCGGGGTGACCAAGAAGGTCACCGCCATCGCACCGATGGCAGAGAACATGCCGTCGGGCACCGCGATGCGCCCCGGTGACGTGCTTACGACGCGGAGCGGCACCACCATCGAGGTGCTCAACACCGATGCAGAAGGTCGCCTGATCCTTGCCGACGGCCTCACGCTTGCCGTTGAGGAGTCCCCGGACCTCATCGTCGATGTGGCCACGCTCACCGGAGCAGCAGTCGTCGCACTCGGCACCGGCATGGCCGCGATGATGACCAATGACGACACTGCGGCTGAACGGTTCACCGAGGCCGCCGTCAGTTCGGGCGAGGACCTGTGGCGCCTGCCGCTGACGGAGGCCTATGAGTCACACCTCGACTCAGAGGTGGCCGATCTCAAGAACATCGGAGCCGCAGGCGAGGCCGGGACGATCTCTGCGGGTCTGTTCCTTCAGCGGTTCGTCGAGAAGAACCCCTGGGTGCACCTCGACATTGCCGGACCGGGTCGCTCAGAGAAAGATACGGGCCTGCTCACCAAGGGTGGGACCGCCTATGGCGTCCGACTGTTGCTCTCCTATCTCACGCAGTAACGCCGACGCCAAGGATTCTCTCCACTTAACTCAGGCTGATGCGCGTGGCACGCTCTTCGCGAGTGAGACCTGAACGATCCAACGAGCGCGACCGATGGTCATTGCCGTCAGGCCGTCCGAGTAACACGGTGCCGTAGATCAGCTCTGACGAGGAGAGTCCCATGAGCGACCTGAGCGACTCTTCGTTGCGGAACGCACCGAGGAAGCAGCCCGCGAGGCCCTGCTCCTCGAGGAGGAGAAGGAGCGCAAGGCTCGCAGCTCCGGCATCGCCATGCCAGTACGGGACCGGCCAATTGCCTGCCCCTTGGCCAAGTCCGGATGACGACTTGTCCTCTTCTGCGTAGCGAGCGACGTAGACCTGAGGGTCGCAGATCGCAACGCAGAAGGCCGAAGCCCGAGCGAGCCCCTTGGCTCGGGGGGCGGTCGCTCGCCACGGCTCGTCAGTGGCCGTCTCGAACCAGGCGGCGACTTCCTTTGGACCGATGCCGTAGACCCACCGCACGCCCCGGGAATGCCCAGCGGTGGGGGAGAGAAGCGAAGTCTCGAGCAGCGACGCCACGAGGTCAGCATCGATTTCGGAGCCGTCGAAGCTGCGTTGCATCCGGCGCTGTTCGAGCGCCTTGGCCACGTCCATGGGATCTCCTTGTCGGGAATTCTGACCCAGAGGGTAGTATTTCGACTCCCACATTTCGACGGAGAGACCATGCCCACCCCACGCGAGCTTCTGAACGACGCGAAGGCCCAGATCCGAGAGGTCGAGCCCCAGGACGTCGTGGCCATGGTGGGTTCCGTCACGTTCTTGGACGTCCGTGAGCCCGATGAGTATGAGCAGGGTGCGGTACCCGGTGCGGTGCACATCCCTCGTGGTCAGCTCGAGTTCTCGGTCGAGGGCCGGATCCTCGACAAGGATGCACCGCTCGTCGTCTACTGCGCCGGTGGCGTGCGCTCGGCCTTCGCCGTCAAGACCCTCCAGGAGATCGGCTACACCGACGTGGTCTCGGTCATCGGTGGCTTCAACCGCTGGAAGGACGAGGGTCGCACCTGGACGACGCCTCAGACGCTCAACGCCGAGCAGCGCAACCGCTACCAGCGCCACCTGCTCCTGCCCGAGGTCGGCGAGGAGGGCCAGAACAAGCTGCTCGGCTCCAAGGTCCTGATGCTCGGTGCCGGCGGCCTCGGCTCACCTTCTGCCCTCTACCTCGCCGCAGCCGGTGTGGGCACGCTCGGGATCATCGACATGGACGTGGTCGACGCCTCGAACCTCCAGCGCCAGGTGCTCCACAATCTTGAGCGCATCGGCGAGCGCAAGGTCGACTCGGCCAAGAAGACGCTCGAGCTGTTGAACCCGGACCTCAACGTCATCACCTATGACACGCGTCTCGGTGCGGACAACATCCTCGAGATCATCGACGGCTACGACGTGATCGTGGACGGGACGGACAACTTCCCGACCCGCTACCTGGTCAACGACGCCGCCCTGCTGAAGAAGATCCCCGTGGTCCATGGTTCGATCTTCCGCTTCGAGGGTCAGATCACGATCTTCGATCCCTACAACGGACCCTGCTATCGCTGCATGATCCCTGAGCCGCCGCCGGCCGAGCTCGCACCCTCGTGTGCCGAGGCCGGTGTGCTGGGCGTGCTGCCGGGCATCGTCGGGTCGATCCAGGCGCTCGAGACGATCAAGATCCTGCTCAGTCTGGGTGACTCACTCGTGGGTCGCCTGCTGGCCTTCGACGCGCTCGATGAGACGTTCCGGACCTTCAAAGTGCGTCGTGACCCAGCGTGCCCAGCGTGCGGTGAGCACGCAGGCGAGATCATCATCGCCGAGTACGACGATCTCTGCATGCCCCACGCCGGCTAGCCAGCCCGGTGATTTCAGCCTGACGAGATCAAGCTTGCATCTCTAGATGCCGTGACGCTCTGCCCACTCGAGGAGCTGGGGAGCGAGCATCGGCCAGTGGAAGAACAGACCTTCCTTCTGCGCTTCTGGCGTGTGGCGGTCGTTCCACTCGGTGTCGCCCCAAGGAGGCTCGACCATCTCTGCATTGGGCAGCACTGAGAAGAGGTTCTCCGAGGTTGCACGAGTGTGGGCGAGGTCTGAGGCTCCTGAGCGGAAGACCAGCGAGGGAAACGTGAGGACGGCCTTTGCCTGTGCATCGGTGAGGCCCGGGACTGGCTCGGCGGGGTTGGGGAAGTAGACCTCCATCCACTGCTCCATCATTTTGATGAACTCGACTCGGTCCTGGCTGAGGATGATGTCGCGGTTCCGAGGGTTGCGCTGCTGGACCTCTTGCCACTCGGGCAGTGCGGCCACTGCCTCCATGCCGCCGTGCCAGGCCGCATCGAGCGAGCCACCGCAGTAGTACATGCCGAGGCTCATCAAGCCGTAGATGCCACCCGAGATCCACCAGACTGCAAGGCCCCGTGCGAGCTCGGGATGACGCGCAGCGGCAAGCAACGAGACACGTGAGCCGCCCGAACCACCGGCGATGATGGCCGGGCCGCAGTCGAGGTGACGCAGCAGGCCGGCCAAGGCATCTGCCTGGACGGCCGACTCGTTGGGTCCACGGAATGACACGTCAGAGTCACCGCAGTTGGGACGGTCCCAGATGATTGCCGAGTAGCCGGCGGCAGAGAGGGCCTCGCCAAGCTGGCGGATGCCCGGGTCATCTTTCGAGTAGCGGCCTCCCGGGGTGATCGTCCAAGGTCGCCCCACGCCGATCACGTCGTAGGCGATCTCGATTCCGTCGATGTCAGCCCGCTGCATTGGCCCCTCCTAGTTCAACGCCGAAGTTCGTAGGGCCAGCCTTCGGGCCCGATCCCGCTGGCGTGGAACCTAACAGTCACGACGGCCAGCGTTCAGGAGAACCACGGGATTGTGGATCCCAAGGCCCCGCTCTTCGTGAAGCCCCTTTGCGGAATCTGAACGGAGCCTTCCCCAGATGAAGTGCGGGGATTCTTGACGCTCCACCTATGCAGTCCTAGGTTCAGTCCGTCGCCTCACCTTTTGAGTAGGGGCCCGATTCAAGGAGAAACCTGATGCTTGGTGACAAGTTCGTCTTCGACGCCGATACCCACTGGTGTGAGCACCCTGACATGTTCACCAGCCGCGCCTCGGCCGACGTCCTTGATCGTGTGCCGCGTGTCGAGGAGGTCGACGGCCAGAAGATGTGGGTCATGGACGGAAACGTCGTCATGGGCCAGTTCTCCGCCGGCGGCGTCATCAACCGCAAGGGTGAGAAGGTCGATGCCGACACCGCTCTGCACACCTGGGGCGTCGACGACATCACCGAGGCGGCCTACAACCCGGTCGAGCGGCTCAAGGTCATGGACTCACTCGGCATCGACGCCGCCCTCGTGTTCCCTTCGACCCTCGGTCTCGGTGGCCAGGGCTTCGGACTGGGCAAGGACGACTCCTTCGCCAAGTACGTGATCTCGATGTACAACGACATCCAAGCCGAGATCCAGGACCAGTCGAAGAACCGGCTTCTCCCGCTCCCGCTGATGCCGGCCTGGTCGGTGGAGGCCTGCGTGGCTGAGGTCAAGCGCGTGGCCGCAATGGGGGCACGAGGGATCAACATGACCTCGGACCCCGACGACCTCGGTGGCCCTGACCTCGTCTCGACCGAGTGGGACCCGTTCTGGGAGGCCTGCGTCGACGCCCAGCTCCCGGTGCACTTCCACATCGGTGCAT